>NZ_JBMFWJ010000043.1:0-24227 GCF_049965395.1 Acidibrevibacterium sp. | reverse complement strand
GCTGAGCCGCGCGGGGGCGCATCCCTGGTTCTTTTCTTTTCCCGCAATCTGCTAATCTCTTGGCCATGACCGCGATGCCGCCGCTCGCCATCACCGCAACCAGCCTGATTAGCGCCCTTGGGCGGGGCAAAGCGGCACATCTTGCCGCTCTGCGGGCGCGCCGCGGCGGGCTGGTCGCCAATCCTGCCGCCGGGGTCGCCGGCGGCGGCTTCATCGGCCGCGTGGCCGGGGTCGAGCGCCATCGCCTGGCGCCGCCGCTCGCCGCCTTCACCTGCCGCAACAATGTGTTGCTCGATCTCGCGCTCGCGACCGACGGTTTCGCCGCGGCGGTCGCGCACGCGGCGGCGCGCCATGGGCCGGCGCGGATCGGTGTCATTCTCGGCACCAGCACGTCTGGCATCGCCAGCGGCGAAGACGCCTATCGCGCCCGTGACCCGGCAACCGGCGCCCTGCCGGAAAATTTCGATTTCGCCCATACCCATGATTTCTTCTCCGCCGCGCGCTTCGTGCAGGCAGCACTCGGCCTCGCCGGGCCGGCTTTCGTGGTTTCGACGGCGTGCGCATCAGCGGCGCGTGCCTTCGTCGATGCCGCACAATTGATCGCCGCCGGGGTGATCGATGCCGCCGTGGTCGGCGGCGCCGACACGCTTTGCCGCATGACGCTCGCCGGCTTCGCGGCCCTCGGCCTCATCGCGTCCGGCCCCTGCCGTCCCACCGATGCGGCACGCGATGGGCTTTCGATCGGCGAGGCGGCCGGGTTCGCGTTGCTGGAACGCGGCGAGGACAGCCCCTTCGCCTTGCTCGGCTACGGCGAATCGAGCGATGGCCACCACATGTCCGCCCCCCACCCCGAGGCGCTCGGCGCCATCGCCGCGATGCGCGATGCGCTCCGCCGCGCCGATCTCGCCGCCGATGACATCGATTACATCAATCTCCATGGCACCGGCACCCCAGCGAACGACGCGAGCGAGGATCGCGCGATCGCCGCGGTGTTCGGCGACCGCGTGCCGGCGAGTTCGACCAAGGGTTTCACCGGCCATACTCTGGGGGCTGCCGGCATCGTCGAGGCGGTGATCGCACTGCTTGCGCTGGAAAACGGGTTGCTGCCGGGCGGCCTCAATATCGAGCGGGTCGATCCTGGTTTTCGCGCCCAGGTTCTGACCGCCAATGTCGAGCGCACGATTTCGCGGGTGTTGAGCAATTCCTTTGGCTTCGGCGGCGCCAATGGCAGCCTGATTTTCGGCCGCCGGTGATGCTGTGCGCACGGATTTTCGGGATCGGGCTCTGGGGGCCGGGACTGCCCGGCTGGCCCGCGAGCCGTGACAGGCTCGCGGGCGCGGCGCCGCTGATCGCCGAGGCGCAAGCCCCGCCGGCGCCAACCCTGTTACCCGCCAATGAGCGAAGACGGGCGGGCCCGGCGGTGCGTCTTGCCCTCACGGTTGCGGACGCGGCGGTGGCGATGGCGCGGGAGGCTGATCCCGCGCTCGACCCGGCACGGCTCCGCGCCGTCTTCGCGAGTTCTAACGGCGAAGGCGCGGTGGTCGACGATCTCCTGAAAACCCTCGCCGATCCCTCCGAGCCGCTCGGCGTCTCGCCGACCCAGTTCCACAACTCCGTCCACAATGTTGCCGCCGGTTATTGGAGCATTGCCCAGGGTGGCCGGGCTCCTGCCGATTCGCTCGCCGCTCACGACACGACCTTTGCCGCCGGCTTGCTCAAGGCGCTGGCCGAGACCGTGGCGGAAGCGGCGCCAGTGCTGTTTTGCCTCTTCGATGCGCCGCTGCCGTTTCCGCTCAGCCGCTGCCGGCGCACCGATTTTGCCTTCGCGATGGCCTTGGTGCTCGCCCCTGACCTCCCCGGCGCCGACGCGTGCGCGCGGATCGCGGCGCGCTTTGAGGCCAGCGAGGCAGCGCTCGCGCAGCCGCGCGCGCCGGTGCTCGCGGCACTGGTCGAGGGCAATCCCGCCGCGCAGAGCCTTGCTTTGCTCGAAACCCTCGCCCGTGGTGAGCGCCGGCGCCTTGCCGCGCCGCTGCTCTGCGGCCATCTCGCGTTCGAGGTTACGCCATGACGTCATCGCCAGCGTTGCTCGACCGCGCCGGTATCGCCGCCTTGATCCCGCATCAGGGGACGATGTGCCTGCTCGCAGCTTTACTCGCCTGGGATCGAACGCGGATCACCTGCCGCGCCGTCCCGCCGTCGGCACCGGGCCATCCTTTGCGCCGCGATGGCCAGGTTTCGGCGCTCGCCGGCGTCGAATACGGGTTGCAAGCGGCCGCCCTCCACGGCGCACTCGCCGGCGCCGCGCCGCGCGCGCCCGGGTTTCTCGCCGCTCTCGACGATGTCATGTTCCACGCCTCGCCCCTCACCGGCGAGATCGTCGTGAGCGCGACGCGGCTTCTCGATGACCCGCGCGGCCTGGTCTATGGCTTCGCGCTCGCCACCGAAGGCGGCGCGCCGCTGGTCGCCGGTCGCGCGGTGATCGTTTTGCCCGCCACGGGAGCGGCGGCATGAGCGCGCAACGTCGGGCGCTGGTGACGGGCGGGACAAGCCCGATCGGGGCGGCGATCTGCCGCCGTCTCGCCGCCGCTGGCTGCGCCGTCATCGTCCACGCCCACACGCAGGCGGCCGCAGCAAACGATCTCGCGACAGAGATCGGCGGCGACGCGTTGATCTGCGATCTCACCGACGAGCCGGTGAGCCGCGCCGCGATCGCCGCCCTGCTCGCTGCCGGGCCGGTGCAAATCATCGTCCACAATGCCGGCATCCATGATGACGCGCCGCTGGCGGGGATGGATTTCGCCCGCTGGCGAGCGGTGATCGATGTCTCGCTCAACGGGTTTTACGCCGCCGTGCAGCCGCTTTTGCTGCCGATGATCGGCACCCGCTGGGGGCGGATCATCGCGCTCTCTTCGGTGTCCGCCGCTCTCGGCAATCGTGGTCAGAGCAATTACGCCGCCGCCAAAGCCGGGCTCGAAGGGGCGGTGCGTTCGCTCGCGCGCGAAGTCGCGAGCCGCGGCGTCACCGTCAATGCCGTCGCGCCGGGGGTGATCGAAAGCCCGGCGACCGCCCGCGCCCTCGATAGGGCGGCGATCAAGGCACTGGTGCCCGCCGGGCGTGCAGGACACGCGGCGGAAGTGGCCGATCTGGTCGGTTTCCTCGCCTCCGACCAAGCCGGCTACATCACCGGCCAGACCATCGCGATCAATGGCGGGATGGCGTGACCCCGGCCTCGCGTACCGTTTTCAGCGCCGGATAGAGCGCTGCGTACTGGGCATAGATCTCGTCATAGAGCGCGACATTGGCGGCGATCGGCTCGATGCGGCGGCCGGGGCGGACCATCGCTGCGATTCCGTCTTCGATCGTGGCGAAGCGGCCGGCGCCCACCGCCGCCAGGATCGCCGCCCCCAGGGACGGCACCTCGCTGACATCGGGCACGACGACCGGAAGATTGGCGGTATCGGCATGGATTTGCAGCCAGAGCGGCGAATTCGTCGCACCCCCGCCGGCGACCATTTCGGCGGCATCGAAGCCGGCGCCGCGCATGGCATCGACGATAGCGCGCGTGCCGAACCCGATCGCTTCCAAAATCGCGCGGAAGATATGCGCAACGCCATGGTGCAGGGAAAGCCCGGTGATCGCCCCGCGCGAGAGCGAATCGGTGTGCGGTGTGCGGTTGCCCTGGAAGTGATCGAGCGCCAAAACCCCCTCCGCCCCGGGCGGCAGCGCCGCCGCCGCTTCATTGAGCGCCGCGAGATCGAGCGTGCCGCCCATCAGCCGGCGGAGCCAGGCGATGATCGAGCCCGTCGAGGTCTGCCCTCCTTCCAGCACATAGCGTCCCGGATAGACCGCATCCCGATACGTGCCCCAGAGCCCGGGCACAAAGCGCGGCTGATCGGAAACCCCGAACTGCAAATGTGACGACCCGGTGATCAGCGCGATCTGACCGGGGCGGGCCACGCCAAGGCCGATCATGCCGATGAAGGCATCGGCACCGCCCTGAACCACCCGCACCCGCTCGGGCAGATCGAGATGGCTTGCCGCCACCGGCGTCAGCCGGCCGATCTCCGCGCCCGGCGCCAGCACCTCCGCCGGCCATTTTTCGAGCATGCCGTCGATCCCGAGCGCGCGCACCAGGCTCGCCGGCCAGCCGCCGCGATCGCTCGCGTAATGCCAACGGACGGAGGCGTTGTTGCCGCTTGCGCAGCGCCGTCCGGTGAGACGGAGCGCGAGAAAATCCTGATATTCACAGATCGTCGCGGCACGCGCGAAATTTTCCGGCTCATGGCGGGCAAGCCAGAGCGCCTTCGGGATCATCCATTCGGCGGAAACCGGGCCGCGCCCGGCGCCATTGACGACCAAAGCGCGATCGCCGGTCGCGAGCACCGCCTCGGCCTCGGCGCCGGCGCGCATGTCCATCCACAAAATCGCCGGCCGCAAGGCGCGCCCGCCCTCATCGAGCGCGACCACGGTGCAGCAGGTGGTCGCGAGCGAGAGCCCCTCGATCTGATCCTTCGCGACCCCGGCTTCGGCGACGGCGGCACGCACCGCGAGACCGAGCGCTCGCCACCAATCCTCGGGATCCTGCTCGGCGCGGGCGCCGGCAGCAAAGTGGGTCGGATAGGGGCTCACGCCATTGCCGAGCGGGCGGCCAGCGAGGTCGAAAACCCGGGCCCGCAGACTCTCCGTCCCGCCATCGACGCCGATGAAATACGCCATCTTACGTTCCTCCTATCCGCACGGCTCCGGGGAAACCCTCGCATAAAGCATGCTCGGAATTCGCGGAACGGGGAAACGTTTTTTGGTTCTTTTTTTCAAAAAAGAACATTTTTTTCCTTCTCCAAAAACGCCGACAGCGTTGCCTCGTCGCTATTGCCTTCCATGGGCCCGCGTTGCGCAACAGCGAGCGCGCCGGCGGCGTTGGCGCGCGCGAGACAGCGCTCGATCGGCATGTCGCGCAACCATGAGGCGAGAAACGTCGCGCCGGCGCAATCCCCTGCCCCGGTCGGGTCGATTTCGGTGGTCGCGAAAGGCGGCGCGCTAAGGCGCTGATGGCGATCGGCATAGCGGCTGCCGGCGGCGCCGAGCTTGAGGAACACCCGGGATGCGCGCCATGAGAGAAGGGTGGTGAGCGCGGCCTCGACCTCTTCGCCTGGGCAGAGGAAGGCGAGATCGATCTCGCTCGGCATCAGAATATCGCTGCGGCGGGCGATGGCGTGGATCGCCTCGGCGACGCCCGGCGTGCGCAGCAAGGCCGGGCGGATATTGGGATCGAAGGAAATCAGCGCCCCGGCCTGCTCGGCGAGCGCGATCGCGCGGGTGATTGCCGCGATCATCGGCGCCGAAAATAGCGAGGATCCCATAATGTGGAAAATCCGGCAGCCGGCGAACAGCGCCGGCGACACGTCATCGGCGCGAAACCGGCCGGGTGCTGCGTCTTTCATGTGAAACAGGAATTCGCGGCTACCATCGGCGAAATAGGTCGCGAAGGCAACGCCGGTGGTTGCGTCCTCGAGCACCCGCACCGCGCTGATATCGACGCCGCTTTGGCGCAGCCGCGCGAGCACCGCTTTGCCGAACGCATCATCGCCGACGGCGCCGGCGATCGCGGTCTTGATCCCAAGTCGCGCCGCTTGGTCGGCGAAAATCGCCGGAGCGCCCGAGGGAAAAGGCCCGAGATAGCGGCCCGGCGCGGACAAAGCCTGCCCCACCGTCTCGGCCAGGACGTCGACCAGCAATTCCCCCACCGTGACGATCTCGGACATTGTTTTCCGCGCCTCCCCGCAACACCGCCATGATATTGGCAATTATCCTATCCATGAGCAATATCTCATCTCCCGCCGCACACGCAAGCCGATGAGGAACGATGATGGCCGACGACAGCAACGCCCGCCGCCAGCGCCTGGCCCGCGACCGCCTCGATCAGGCGGCTCGCGCCGCGTGGCTCTATTACATCGCGGCGCGCACGCAGGACGAGATCGCCGCCCAGCTCCATGTCTCCCGCCAGACCGCGCAACGTCTGATCGCGCGCGCGGTTGCCGAAAAGCTGATCAAATTCCGCTTCGATCACCCGCTCGGGGCGTGTCTCGCCAAGGCCGACCAGCTCACCGCGCGCTATCAGCTCGCCCATTGCGAGGTGGTGCCGACGCTGAACGGCGATGATGGCAGCCTTCCCGGCCTTGCTATCGCGGCGGCGCAGTATTTGGAAACCTGGCTGTCGCAACCGGCGCCACTCGTCATCGGCTTTTCGACGGGCCGCACGCTGCGCGCCGTTGCCGCCGAGATCTCACCGCTCGATGCACCGCAGCATAAGCTCTTTTCCCTCTGCGGCACGCTTGGGTATGACGGCCGCGCGATGGCCGCTGACCCGGTGACGCGGATCGCCGAGCGCACTGGCGCCCAATGTTTTCCGATGACCCTGCCGCTCGCCACCAGCACCGCTGAGGAGAAAGCCCTCGCCGAGCGCCAGCGCGCCTATCAGACTCTGCAAAACCTCAATCGTCAGGCGCGTTGTCTCATTCTCGGGGTCGGCCATATCGGCTGGCGCGCGCCTTTGCATCAGAGCGGCTTCATCACCGATGCCGAACTCGCGGCGTTGATGGAGGCCGGCGCGATTGGCGAAATCGCCGGCTGTGCCTTCGATGCACGCGGCCGGCGCGTCGCAACCCCACTTGCCGCGCGCATCACCGCGCTCTGGGCCGGGGACGCCGGGGAGGCGATCCGGGTCGGCGTCGCGGCCGGCGCGGAGAAACTGCCAGCGCTGCGGGCGGCCCTCGCGAGCGGGCTGCTGAACAGCCTGATCACCGACGAGGCCACCGCGGCAGGCCTGTTGGCGCGATGATCGGTGCTTGACAGGGGAGGCGAAGCTGGCCGAAGGTAACGCCCTCTTCAAGGGCAAATGCCCAGATCCTCGGGAGGAACGCAATGCGTCATCATACGCAGGGAATGAAATACGCGATCGCCGCCAGCTTCATGCTCGCCAGCGGTTTTTGGGTCGGCTCGTCTCTCTCCGCCGCCGCCGCGACGATTACCATCGCCACCGTAAACAACTCCCAGATGGTTGAGATGCAGAAACTCTCGACCCAGTGGGAGAAGGAAACTGGCAATAAGATCAACTGGGTGGTGCTGGAGGAAAACGTCCTCCGCCAGCGCGTGACGACGGATATCGCAACCCATGGCGGGCAGTTCGACATCCTCACCATTGGGTCATACGAGACCCCGATCTGGGGCAAGCAAAACTGGCTCGTCAGCCTCGACGGATTTCCGGCGTCCTACGACATGAACGACGTCTTCCCCTCGGTTCGCGAGGCGCTCTCGGCCAACGGCAAACTCTATGCGGTGCCGTTTTATGCCGAAAGCTCGTTTACCTATTATCGCAAAGATCTCTTCGACAAAGCCGGCCTTACCATGCCGAGCCAGCCCAAATATGATGAGATCAAGACATTCGCTGAGAAGCTGACGGATCGCGGACACGAGCAATATGGCATCTGTCTGCGCGGCAAGCCGGGATGGGGCGAAAACATGGCCTATCTCGATACGCTGGTGAACACGTTCGGCGGGCGCTGGTTCGATGAAAACTGGAAGCCGCAATTGAACACCCCGGCCTGGCACGAGGCGGTGGATTTCTATATCGACATGATGCACAAATACGGCCCGCCCGGCGCCAACTCCAACGGCTTCAACGAAAACCAAGCGCTGTTCGCGACTGGTCATTGCGCGATGTGGATCGACGCGACCTCCGGCGCCGGGCTTCTCTATGACCGCAAGCAGAGCCAGGTCGCCGACAAGGTCGCCTTCACCGCCGCACCCATCGCGAAAGTGCCGAACGGCGCGCATTGGTTCTGGTCCTGGGCCTTGGCGATCCCTTCAACCTCGAAAAACGTCGCGGCCGCGAAATCCTTCCTGCAATGGTCGACATCGCGCGCCTATATCGAGACGGTTGGCAAGACCGACGGCTGGACGGTGGTGCCACCCGGGACACGCAAATCGACGTATGAAAACCCGGACTATCTGAAAGCAGCACCGTTTGCCGATTTCGTCAAGAATGCCATCATGACCGCCGATCTCAATCATCCGACGGCGCAGAAAGTGCCCTACACCGGCATCCAATATGTCGCCATCCCGGAATTCCAGGCGATTGGCACGACGGTCGGGCAAATGATCGCAGGCGCCTTGACCGGCCAGATGAGCGTCGACGATGCGCTGAAACAGGCGCAGGCCAGCGTTGCGGCAACCATGCAGCAAGCCGGCTACACGCAATAACGCGAGGCTAGATCTGGGAGGGCGGAGAGGTGCGACGAAAGCCGGCAAAGACGGCGCGGGTCAATACCTTTCCGCTTCTCGCCCCCTCGGTTGCGGCGCTGCTGCTTTGGATGACCGTCCCGCTTGCGATGACGCTGTGGTTTTCGTTTCGCCGCTATAATCTCCTCAACCCGATGTTGCACGGCTTCGTCGGGCTCAGCAATTATCGCTTTCTCATTGCCGACCCGGCGCTCTCGCATATTCTGCTGACAACCGTCTTCCTGGTCGCTGCCGTTCTTACGATCACCGTAAGCCTCGGCGCGGTGATGGCTGCGTTGTTTGCCGTTTCCTTTCCCGGCCGTGGTATTGCGCGCGTGCTGATGATCTCGCCGTTCTTCGTCATGCCAACGGTAAGCGCCCTGATCTGGAAAAATCTTCTCATGCATCCGGTGAACGGGCTGTTTGCCGCGATCGCGCGCGGCCTCGGTTTTCCGGCTATTGACTGGTTTGGCAGCCTGCCCCTTACCTCCATCATTATCATCGTCTCATGGGAATGGCTGCCCTTCGCCTTTCTCATTCTGCTTACCGCCTTGCAATCGCTCGACCAGGAACAACTTGAAGCGGCGCGCCTCGACGGCGCCGGGCCGATCGCGATCTTCTTTCATATCCAGATCCCGCATATGGGGCGGGCAATCAGCGTCGTTGTCATGATGGAGACGATTTTTCTTCTCGGCATTTTCGCCGAAATCTACGTCACCACCGCGGGCGGGCCAGGCATCGCGACCACCAATCTCCCCTTCCTCATTTATCAGCGCGCGCTGCTCGCCTTCAATGTCGGCAGCGCGTCAGCAGCCGGCGTGATTGCCATCGTGCTCGCCAATATCATCGCCGCCTTCCTCATTCGCACGATCGCCAAAAGGCTCGACGTATGAGCAAGGCGCCGCAACGCCTCGCCGCCGCGATCGCCTGGCTCGCAGCGCTGCTGAACTTTTTTCCCATCGCTTGGATGGCGCTCGCGAGTGTCAAGACCGAGGTGGAGGCAATCGCCTCGCCGCCACTCTTGCTCTTTCTTCCGACCCTCGACAATTACCGCGCGATTTTCGCGGAGCAGGATTACGCCAGCTTCGCCTTCAATAGCATCGTGATATCGGTCATCACGACGCTGCTCATGCTTTTGCTCGCGGTGCCGGCGGCGTTTGCGATGGCATTTTACCCGGGCGCGAAAACGCGCGATCTTTTGCTTTGGATGCTATCGACGAAAATGTTGCCAGCCGTGGGCGTTCTCGTGCCGATCTATCTTCTTGCCCGCGATCTTGATCTTCTCGACACGCTGAGCGCGCTCGTCATCGTCAATACGCTGAGCAATCTTCCCATCGCGATCTGGATGCTTTTTACCTTCTTTCGCGAAACGCCAAAAGACATCATCGAAGCCAGCCGCATCGACGGCGCGAGCGTTCTCCAGACCATTTTTCTCGTGCTCCTGCCGCTCGTCCTGCCCGGAATTGCCTCGACCGCCCTGCTTTCGATTATTCTCTGCTGGAATGAGGCATTTTGGAGTCTCAACCTCTCGGCCCACAGCGCCGCACCGCTCACCGCCTTCATCGCCTCTTTCTCCGCACCGCAAGGCCTATTCTGGGCAAGACTCTCTGCCGCCTCGGTCCTGGCAATCGCGCCCATTCTCGTCTTCGGCTGGATCAGCCAGCGACAGCTGGTTCGCGGGCTCACCTTCGGCGCCATCAAGTAACGAAAGGAATACGCTCAATGTATCTGCAGAAATATGATTTGCACGGCCGGGTCGCGGTGGTTACCGGCGCGGGGCAGGGGATCGGGCTTTGCGCCGCGCAGGCGCTTGGCGAAGCGGGGGCGACGGTGGTGATCGCCGAGAAAATTCCCGAACGCATCGTGAGCGCGGTGCAGGAACTGGCACAAGCCGGCATTACCGCGCATGGCGCGCCGCTCGACGTGACGGACTCGGCGGCGGTCGAGGCATTCGCCGAAAATGTCGTCAAAGATCACCGCCATATCGACATTCTGGTGAACAATGCCGGGGTTGCGGTCAGCGATGTTCGCGCGGAGGACACCACCGACGCGCATTGGCGGATGCACATGGCCGTCAATCTCGACGGTCTGTTTTATTGCTGCCGTGGGTTCGGAAAACGCATGCTGGAGCGGGGCAGTGGCGCCATCGTCAATATCGGTTCGATGTCGGGCTTCATCGTCAACAAGCCGCAACCACAAAGTTTTTATAACGCTTCGAAAGCCGCCGTTCATCATCTGACACGCTCGCTCGCCGCCGAATGGGGGGCACGCGGCGTGCGGGTCAATGCCGTCGCGCCGACCTATATCGAAACGCCGCTGACCCGGTTTGGCATGCAGAATGGCGAGATGTACAAGACCTGGCTCGACATGACGCCAATGCGCCGCGTCGGCCAACCAGAAGAGATCGCCTCCGTCGTGCTCTTTCTCGCCTCCGATGCCGCGAGCCTGCTGACCGGCAGCATCGTGCTCGCCGATGGCGGCTATACCTGCTGGTGAGGGCGACATGAACGGAAAGCTCGCCGATAAAGTCGCCATCATCACCGGTGGCGCACGAGGCATCGGCGCCGCCGTCGCCCGGCGCTACGCCGAGGAGGGGGCACGCGTCGTGGTCGCGGATCGCTTGTTGGACGAAGCCAAATCCGTCGCCGCGACGCTCGGTCATGGCGCCTTCGCCGTCGCACTCGATGTCACCGATCCGCAATCCATCGCTGCGATGGTGGCGGACGTGATCTCACAGGCGGGGCAGATCGACATTCTCGTCAATGGCGCGGCGGTGTTTGATCTCGCGCCGATTACCGACATTACGCGTGAGAGCTACCACAAGGTCTTCCGGGTGAATGTCGAGGGGCTTATTTTTACTCTGCAAGCGGTTGCGCGGCAGATGATCGCGCAAGGCAAGGGCGGCAAAGTCGTCAATTTCGCCTCGCAAGCGGGCCGGCGCGGCGAGGCGCTTGTTTCGATCTATTGCGCGTCTAAAGCCGCGGTCATTAGCTTTACCCAAAGCGCGGGTCTCGCCCTGATCAAGCATCGGATCAATGTCAATGCGATCGCGCCTGGCGTTGTCGATACGCCGATGTGGGACGAGGTCGATGCCTTGTTCGCGAAATACGAAAATCTGCCGCTCGGTGAGAAAAAGCGCCAGGTCGGTGCGGCGGTACCCTATGGCCGCATGGGGCGGCCGGAAGATTTGACCGGCATGGCGGTGTTCCTCGCGAGCGACGATGCCGACTACATCGTCGCGCAAACCTATAATGTCGATGGCGGGAATTGGATGAGTTGATGCCTTTCACGCCGCACCCGGAGTTTTTTCGAACCCTTGTCGCCCGGCGTGGACAGGGCGGCATCGCCTCTCTCTGTTCCGCGCATTCGATGGTGATCGAGGCGGCCTTGGCGCGCGCCGCCCACGCTGGCAATTCGGTGCTGATCGAAGCGACCTGCAATCAGGTCAATCATCGCGGCGGCTATACTGGGGCAACACCGGCGATGTTTCGCGACTCCGTCCTGGCGGTTGCCGAGAAGCAGGGCGTGGCGCAGGCACAGATCATTTTCGGCGGCGATCATCTCGGCCCGTTGCCATGGCGGGACGCGCCGGCGGCAACCGCCTTGCGTGAGGCGGAGGCCTGCGTTCGCGCCTTCGCCGCCGCTGGGTTCGCGAAAATCCACCTCGATGCCAGCATGGCCTGCGCCGACGATCCGCCATGTTTGCCGGAAATCGTCATCGTCGAACGCGCCGCCCGACTCGCCGCCGCCGCTGAGGACGCGGCGCGCGAAGCAGGTCATGCGCCGCCGCACTATGTGATCGGCACCGAAGTCCCGCCGGCTGGCGGCGGTCATAATGACGCGGGCGCGATCGCGCCGACGACACCAGACGCGGCGGTGGCAACGCGTGCGCTCCATCACGAGATTTTCGCGCGATGCGGTTTGCAAGAAGCGATCACGCGGATCATCGCGATCGTCGTCCAACCCGGCATCGAATACGATAATTTCGGCATCGTGCTTTATCAACCGTCGCAAGCGCGCGCTTTGGCAGACGCCCTACTCCGCATGCCCGGCTTGGTTTACGAGGCACATTCGACCGATTATCAACCGGTTTCGGCGCTGCGCGCTTTGGTCGCCGATGGGTTCGCTATTCTCAAGGTCGGCCCGGCCTTGACGTTCGCGCTCCGGGAAGCGCTTTACGCGCTCGATTCGGTGGCGCGAATCCTCGATGGCGAAGGGGCTCAGTCGCTTGTTGCGATCATGGAAAAAGTGATGCAAGAGACGCCGAAATTCTGGCAGAGCCATTGCATCGGTGACGATCTTTCGCAGAAAATCCAGCGCCATTATGGCTTCAGCGATCGGATTCGCTATTACTGGTCGTCGGATGCCGCCGAAGCGGCGGTGACAGCGCTACTTGCTCGTTTCGCGACGTTGGATTTGCCAAAGCCCCTGATACATCACTTCTTTCCGGCCTTGCGGTCGCGCCTTTTAGCCGGCGAAAGGTTTTCCGGGCGAGCTTTGGTTCTCGCCGCGATCGACCAAGTTCTCGATGATTATGAAGCTGCCCTTGGCTAAGACATTTCAGAGTCTGGAGGTGACGTCGTGGCCGCGGTGACAATCAAGGGCGTCCGCAAAGTTTTCGGGCCGGTCGAGGTCTTGCATCGTGTCAACGTCGATATCGCCGATGGGGAATTCGTCATTCTCGTTGGTCCCTCGGGCTGCGGCAAGACCACTTTGCTCAGGATGATTGCCGGGCTTGAAGACATCAGCGATGGCGAAATCCTGATCGATGGGCGGCGGGTCAACGATATTCCGCCGAAGGCACGCGACGTCGCGATGGTGTTTCAAAACTATGCGCTTTATCCGCATATGACGGTGAGCCAAAACATGTCGTTCGCGCTGCGTCTTGCGCATGCGCCGACAGCGGAAATCACCGCGCGGGTGACAAAGGCCGCGCAGATTCTCGGTCTCGAGACGCTTCTCGATCGTTTTCCGCGGCAGCTTTCCGGCGGCCAGCGCCAGCGGGTCGCGATGGGGCGGGCGCTGGTGCGTGACCCGCAGGTGTTTTTGTTCGATGAGCCGCTCTCTAATCTCGACGCCAAGCTGCGCATGCAGATGCGCTCCGAAATCAAGGAGCTGCAACAGCGCCTCAAAACCACCACCGTCTACGTCACCCATGATCAGATCGAGGCGATGACGATGGCGGACAAAATCGTCATCATGCGGAGCGGCCATGTCGAACAGATCGGCGCGCCGCTCGCGCTCTATGACCGGCCGGAAAATCTCTTCGTCGCCGGCTTTCTCGGCTCGCCAGCGATGAATTTCGTCGCCGGCACGCTCAATGACGGTGCGATCGTCAGCGCGTCCGGTCTGCGCTGGCCGCTGCCTCCTGCAATGGCCACGGCTGGCGGGATAGGCGTGGGCCGGCGCGTCGTCTATGGTGTGCGGCCCGAACATTTCCGTCTTGGCGGCAATGATTTTTCGGCGCGCGTGCTGGTGGTCGAACCGACCGGCTCGGAAACCCAGGTGTTGCTTGATATCGGCGGCGAAAAGCTGACCGCGGCGTTTCGCGAGCGGATTCCGGTCGGCGCCGGCGAGATGCTCCCGGTCTCGATCGACGTCGCGTCGGTGCATGTCTTCGACCCGGAGACGGAGCGGCGTTTGGGCCTGCCCGGGTAGCGGTATTTATGTCACGATGAAAAAGGAACTCCTTTAAGAAGCGAAATTCCTCTCTGTGGGGGCCATCCGATGCAACGGTGCCGGCAGGCGCGGCGCAATCGGCGGCGGTTGCCCACATCGGGGGAGCATGGCATTCTGATTGCGGTAAAGGCAGCTACGAGGAAACCCCATGTCGCTTTTCGCCGGGCTCCGGGTCATCGATTGCGCGAGTTTCATCGCCGGGCCTGCCGCTGCGACCATCCTCGGGGATTTCGGCGCCGAAGTGATCAAAATCGAACCGCCTGGCGCCGGCGATCCTTATCGCGCGCTGGCGGCGATGCCGGGCTATCCGCGCAGCGCGGAAAATTATACTTGGCTGCTCGATAGCCGCAATAAGCGGAGCCTTGCGCTCGACCTCAAATCCGCCGCCGGCCGCGCCATCCTTCTCCGCCTGGTCGAAAGCGCGGATGTGTTCATCACCAACATGCCGCTCGGCGTGCGTGGGCGGCTTGGCATTGCCCACGCCGATCTCTCTCGGGGCAACCCACGTCTGATCTATGCCTCACTCACCGCTTATGGCGAGGTGGGAGACGAGGCGGGCAAGACAGGCTTCGATTCCACCGCTTATTGGGCGCGCTCCGGCTTGATGGACCAGGTCCGCGCGAGCGCCGATCAGCCGCCGGCACGCTCGGTCCCCGGCATGGGCGATCATCCGACCGCGGTCGCGCTTTATGCCGCGATCGTCACGGCGTTGCTGCGTCGCGAGCGGACCGGACGCGGCGGGCATGTCGAAACCTCGCTGCTCGCCAATGGGCTGTGGTCGAATGGTTGTCTCGCGCAGGCGGCCCTGTGCGGCGCAGAATTCTTCCCGCGTCCGCCGCGCGAGCGGGCGCCGAATGCCTGCGCGCATCATTATCGCACGCGGGATGGGCGCTGGTTCATTTTGTCGATGCTCAACGAAGACCGGCAATTCCCCGATCTCGTGCAGGCGCTCGATCGTCCCGATCTGCTCACCGACCCGCGTTTTGCGAGCACCAAAGCGCGTCATGCAAACGCGGTGGCGCTGATCGCGGTCTTCGACGAGGTTTTCGCCGGCCGTGATCTCGCCGAATGGCACGCGCGCCTCGATGCGCATGGTCTCACCTTCGGCGTCGTCGCAACGCCGAGCGATATCCCGCATGACCATCAGGCGCGCGCCATTCGCGCGCTCGTCCCGCTCGCCGACAGTGATTTTTTGACCGTGAGTAGCCCATTCGAGATCGCCGGCGAAGCCAAAACGCCGCCGCGCCGCGCGCCCGCGCTCGGCGCCGATAGCGAGGCGATCCTGCGTGAAGCCGGCTATGAGATGCACGAGATCGCGGCGTGGCGCGAGGCCAGGGTGATCGGTTGAGTGGTGGGAAACACAGGGAGAAAACGAACATGACGGTGCGGGAATCGGGTCCACCCCTGACCGGCGAGGTCGATGTCGTCATTGTCGGCGCCGGGTTTTCGGGGATGTATCTGCTCTATCGGCTGCGCGCGCTTGGCGTGCGCACGATCGTCTTTGAGGCGGCGAGCGATGTCGGCGGCACCTGGTATTGGAATCGCTATCCTGGCGCCCGCTGCGATGTCGAGAGCATGCAGTATTCCTACTCATTTTCTCCAGAGTTACAGCAGGAATGGCACTGGCAGGAAATCTACGCGCCGCAGCCCGAGATTTTGCGTTATGCCCAGCACGTCGCCGAGCGTTTCGATCTCCGCCGCGATATTCGTTTCGAAACCCGTGTCGAGCGCGCCCATTTCGAGCGCGCCCGCTGCCGCTGGGAGATCACAACCGATCGGGGCGATCGCGTCATGGCGCGATACTGCGTGATGGCAACTGGCTGTTTGTCTGCGGCGCGGGTTCCGAATTTTCCAGGGCGCGAGCGCTTTCGCGGCCCCACCTATCACACCGGGCATTGGCCGCATGAAGAGGTCGATTTTTCCGGCCAGCGGGTTGGCGTCCTCGGCACCGGCTCGTCGGCGATCCAGGCGATCCCGGTGATTGCCGCCGCGGCAGCGGCGGTGACGGTGTTCCAGCGCACGCCGAATTACAGCATCCCGGCCCATAACCGCCCGATGCCAGTGGAATACGAGGCGATGTGGAAAGCGCGCTATCCGGAATTGCGGGCGCGGGCATGGGAGACGCGAAACGGCATCGTCTGTGACCTCAACAATCAATCCGCGCTCGATGTCGATGACGAGACACGCCGCAAGATCTACGAGGATCGCTGGGCGGCGGGCGGGATTCCGTTCATGGCGGCGTTCAACGATCTGATCGTCAATCAGGAAGCGAACGAAACCGCGGCCGCCTTCGTGCGCGAGAAAATTCGCGCGATCGTCCACGATCCCGAGACGGCCGCGAAGCTCACGCCGACCAGCTATCCGATCGGCACCAAGCGCATCTGTGTCGATACCGATTATTTCGCGACCTTCAATCGCCCCAACGTCACCCTCGTCGATGTCCGCGAAGCCCCGATCATCGCGATCACCGAAACCGGGGTCGAGACCAAGGATGCGCATTACGCATGCGATGCGCTGGTCTTCGCGACCGGCTTCGATGCCATGACCGGCGCGCTCAACGCGATTGCGATCGAGAATGACAAGGGCGAAAGCCTGCGTGAGAAATGGGCGGCCGGGCCGCGCACCTATCTCGGCCTGATGGCGGCGGGATTTCCCAATCTCTTCATGATCACCGGCCCTGGCAGTCCCTCGGTTCTGAGCAATATGATGGTCTCGATCGAGCAGCATGTCGATTGGATCGTGCGCTGCCTCGCCGATCTTCGCGCCCAAGGCGCCGCCGGCATTGAGGCGAGCGCCGAGGCCGAAGACTCTTGGGTCGCGCATGTCAACGAGGTCGCGCACAAGACATTATATCCCGCCGCGAATTCGTGGTACATGGGCGCGAACATTCCGGGCAAGCCGCGCGTGTTCATGCCCTATATCGGCGGGGTCGGCGTCTATCGTGAAATCTGCGAAAAGGTAGCGGCAAACGGCTATGAAGGGTTTCACGTGCTTGCGCCGGTGGCAGCGGCGGCGGAATAGTGGCCGGTGAGCGGTGACATGCGGCGCCGGCTTGCGCTCGCGGGTTTTTTCCTTGTCATCGCTCTTCCCGCCGGCGCGCAGGTTCTCCCCGATCCGCGGCTAACACCGGGTGCCATCGACCCGCGGGTGACCGAAGCCAATATCGGAAGCACGATCTGCGTTCCTGGCTACGCCCACAGCGTCCGCCCGCCCGAGGATGTTAGCTATCGGATGAAGCGCGATTTGATGGCGGCCTATGGCCATCGTGGCGAGCGGCTGCGGTTTTACGAACTTGATCATCTCATCCCGCTCGAACTCGGCGGCGCGCCACTGGCCTGGGCCAATCTCTGGGTCGAGCCGCGCCATGCCCGCAATGGCTGGGATGCAGCGCGCAAGGACGATTTGGAGCGGGCGCTGAACGAACTCGTCTGTTCCCACCGTCTTCCGCTCGCCACCGCGCAGCATGACATCGCTGCGAACTGGATCGCCGCCTATCGCAAATATCTCGGCCCGGGTCGTTAGGAAATGCTTCTTTTTCTGAAGAAAAACAAGCAAAAAGACTTTTGTCCTGGCTTCTCGGAACGTCAACGTCCTCGGAAGGGCAGTGCCTGCGGCACTGCCCAACGGGATAAAAGTTTTTTGGTTCTTTTTTTCAAAAAAGAACTCTTTTTTCCCTTATTTCTCCCTCTAACTTTCCTCGCCACCGCAAACGCGGCTGACTGGCCGCATTTCGAGATCATCCTCTATCAGGCCGAAAGCGCGGCGCAAATCGCGGCGTTGCGTGAGATCGGCGTCTCGGCAGGAATGGTGCGGGCGCGCCGTGACGGCGGGGAAACCGCCGCCGATCCGCACATTGCGACCTATCGCGCGCTTGGTCTTCGTTTTTATGTCGAAAATATCGCGACCGATTTTTACAGCCCCTATCATCGCTGGCAAGGAAGTGCGACGGTAAACGCAGCGTTTCTTGCCGCACAAGCGCAGCATCGCGTTGATTCCCGCGCTCTCGCGCCGTTTCAGCGCGTCCCGAGCCTCGTCGATGCGGCTGCGTGGCATGTCGTTGCCGAGCGCCTTGCGCACATCGTCGAGACGCTACGCGCCGATCGGCCGCTTTATTACGACCTCGCCGACGAGGCCGGGATCGGCGATCTTTCCGCCGCCTGGGATTTCGATTTTTCGCCGATGGCGCTTGCGCGTTTTCGTGTCTCGCTGCGTGATCAGTATCGCGATCTCGCCGCCCTCAACCGCACTTGGGGAACGCGCTATCGGCGCTGGGACGAAATCATGCCGGAAACCACCGACCAGGCGCTGGCCGGCGGGATGGCCAATCTCGCGCCGTGGATGGATTTCAAGGCGTGGATGGATGTTTCGTTTGCCGAGGCGGTTCATGCCGGCACCGCAGCCATCCACGCCGCTGACCCGAGCGCGCTCGCGGCGATCGAGGGCGCGCAGATCCCAGGTTGGGGTGGCTATGACTACACCCGTTTGGCCAATGCCGTGGATGTGATGGAAATCTATGATTTCGGCGCGAGCGTTGCCATCGCGCGCGAGATGAACCCGAAACTGATCACGCTGATGACCATCGCCGGCGCCGATCAGGAGGCCCGTGCGGCGCTCTGGCATGGCGTGATCGCGGGCATGGGCGGGGTGATTTTATGGGACGAAAACCAGGCGCTCGCGACGTCGGATGGCCGGCTAGGTCCCTGGGGGCGGGCGGCGGCGGCGGATTTCGCGGCGCTGCGCGGCCCGCTCGGGGATCTCCTGGTCACCGCCCGGCGGCCGACCGATCCGATCGCGATCCTTTATTCGCCGGCGAGTTTTCGGCTGCGCTGGCTCCTCGATCGCGCCGCCGACGGCGGTGACTGGGCAGGGCGCGGCGCCGATGCGGAATATCAAGATAACCCGCAAAGCCATGCCATCGCCAGCTTTCTCCATCTCCTCGGTGCGCGCGGGTGGCAGCCGGCTATTCTGTCACCGGCCGAGCTTGCTCGTGGCGATTGGCTGAAAGCGGGGATTCGCGTTCTTCTTCTACCGGACTCGCTCGCTCTGTCGCAGGCGGAGATCACGACGATCAGCCGTTTCACCGCCGGCGGCGGGATAGTGATCGCAACCGCCATCCCCGGGCGCTTCGACGAGCATGGCAGGCGCCGCGCCGCGCCGGCCTTTGATGGGGCGATGACCCGCTTCGACCCTGAAGCGGCGGATGCCGGCCCACGCCTTGCGCACATCCTCGCCAGCGCTGGCCTCACGCCGCCGCTCATGCTCGCAACGGTAGCGGGGACAGCGCCCGAGGACGTCACCGTGACCCGGCTTGCGGCGGCTGACGGGCGGATGGTTATCGCCCTTCAGCGCGATTTTTCCGCCGCGCCGCGCACGCCATGGCCGCTCATCCTGACTTTGCCGCGCCCCTGCCGGGTCAGGGATATCGGCACCGGGCAGGAACTCGGCTGGCGGCAGACGGTCGCGTTCACCCTCGACCCGGTGGTCCCGACTTTTCTCGCCTGCGCGTCACAGCGCGCTGGCCTTAGTGATTGAGCGCCTGGACGATTTCCTCGGTCATTTTCTTCGCGTCGCCAAACAGCATCATAGTGTTGGGGCGGAAGAAGAGTTCGTTTTCGACGCCGGCATAGCCCGAGGCCATCGAGCGTTTGATGAAAAGCACCGTCTTCGCCTTGTCCACTTCGAGGATCGGCATGCCGTAGATCGGCGAGGAGGCGTCGGTCTTCGCCGCCGGGTTGGTGACGTCATTGGCGCCGATGATATAGGCGACGTCGGCGGTCGAAAACTCGTTGTTGATCTGTTCGAGTTCGAACACTTCGTCATAAGGCACATTGGCTTCGGCGAGCAGCACGTTCATGTGCCCGGGCATGCGCCCGGCGACCGGGTGGATCGCGTATTTGACCTCGACGCCCTCGGCTTTCAGGAGATCGGCCATTTCGCGCAAGGCGTGCTGCGCCTGCGCGACCGCCATGCCGTAGCCCGGCACGATGATCACCTTGGAGGCGTTTTTGAGAATGAAAGCAGCATCCTCGGCGGCGCCGCTTTTGACGGTGCGGTCGCCAATCCCGGCGCCCGCCGGGCCGGCGGCACTGGAATCGGTCCCGAAGCCGCCGAGCAGCACGTTGATGATGCTGCGGTTCATGCCCTTGCACATGATGTAGGAGAGAATAGCGCCAGACGAGCCGACGAGAGCGCCAGTGATGATCAGGGCAAGGTTCTGGATGGTAAAGCCAATCCCCGATGCCGCCCAGCCGGAATAGGAGTTCAGCATCGAGACGATCACCGGCATGTCGGCGCCGCCGATCGGAATGATGAGCAGAAACCCGAGCAGGAAGGCGAGCAGCGCGATCAGCCAAAACAGCGTCGCCACGCCGCCGGTCGCAACAAAGGCGATGACGAGGAGGACGATGGCGATGCCGATCGCGAGATTGATCTGATGCTGAAAGGGGAAAGTGATCGGCGCGCCACGCATCAGGGCCTGCAATTTCGCAAACGCGATCACCGAGCCGGAAAAGGTGATGGCGCCGATCGCAAGGCCGATCGACATCTCGATCAGGCTTTCGAGATGAATGGCGCCGGGTTCGCCGATGCCGAAGGCTTGCGGCGCGGCCAGCGCCGAGGCGGCGACGAAGACCGCAGCGAGCCCGACCAGCGAGTGAAACGCGGCGACGAGCTGCGGCAGCGCCGTCATTTTGATGCGAAGTGCAACGACCACCCCGATGCCGCCACCGATCGCAAGCCCGAGCACGATGAGCCCATAGCCGGCCAGCGACATCGCGCCATGCGCGAGGGTTGCGAGGATGGCGATGACCATCCCCACCATGCCAAAAAGATTGCCGCGCCGCGAGCTATCGGGGTGCGAAAGACCGCGCAGCGCCAGGATGAAGAGAACGGCAGCGAGAAGATAGGCCGCCGAAGTCACGCTTTCGGGCATGGCGTCCTCACTTCGTCTTCTTGCGGAACATTTGCAGCATGCGTTGGGTGACGACGAAGCCGCCGAAGATGTTCACCGAAGCCAGCAGCACCGCAACGAACCCGAACCCGACGCCGATGCCGGTCGCGGCGAGCCCGGTCGCCAGCATGGCGCCGACGATGATCACCGAGGAGATCGCATTGGTCACCGCCATCAGCGGCGAGTGCAGCGCCGGTGTGACATTCCACACCACGTAATAACCAACGAAACAGGCGAGCACGAACACCGTCAGGAGATAGACGAACGGCGCGCCGGCATGGATGGCGGGCGCCATGGTTTCGGCCATCTGTCGGGCATGTTCGGCAAGCGCGCTCGCACGATCCGCGAGCCCGGCGGCCTCTTCGGCCAGTTCATGGGGATTCATCGGCGATCTTCCTCGACCTTCTTACGCGGCTTTCGGGGGCTGGAACTGGCTATGCACCACCGCCCCGCCCCGGGTCAGCAGCACGCCTTTGATGATATCGTCGCTTTCGGGGAGCTTGGGCGCCTTCGCCTCCTTGTCCCAGAACATCGAGAGAAAGGTGAGCAGGTTGCGCGCATAGAGATTGCTCGCGGCAACGGCGATCCGCCCCGGCCAGTTGCGCCAGCCGAGAATGGTGACGCCGTTTTCAGTGACGTGGCTTTCTCCCGCCACCGTTTGCGCGCAATTGCCCCCGGAATCGGCGGCGAGATCGACGATGACGCTCCCCGGCCGCATCGCCGCGACCATCGGCGCAGTTACGATCACCGGCGCCTTGCGCCCCATAACGAGGGCGGTGCAGATCACGATATCGTTCTTGGCGACGGTCGCGGCCATCAATTCCGCCTGCTTCTGGCGAAATGCCTCGCTCATCTCGCGGGCATAGGCGCCGGTCTGGGCGGCGGTCTCCTCGTCCTCGACACCGACGAAGGCGGCGCCGAGCGATTTGATCTCCTCCTTGGCGGCAGGGCGGACATCGGTCGCCGCGACGATGGCGCCGAGCCGCCGCGCCGTCGCGATCGCCTGCAGCCCGGCGACACCGGCGCCGATGACGAAGACGCGTGCCGGCGGCACCGTGCCAGCGGCGGTCATCATCATCGGAAATCCGCGCTGAAACGTCACCGCGGCCTCCGTGACGGCGCGGTAGCCGGCGAGATTGGCCTGGCTCGACAGCACGTCCATCGCTTGGGCGCGGGTGATGCGGGGCAGCAATTCCATCGCCACGGCGTCGATCCCGGCTTCCGCCAGCGCCGGCACCAGGGACATGTCGGCAAAGGCATTGGCGATCGCAACGAGGAGGGTGCCACGCCTCATCTGCGCCCGGATATCGGCCTCCGGCATCTGCACCGCGAAGACGATGTCAGCCTCGGCAAGCGTCGCCGCGGCATCGGCGCCGATCTCGGCGCCAGCGGCACGGAATTCGTCATCGGCGATCGCGGCGCCATGCCCAGCGCCGGTCTCGACCACCACGGTGAGGCCAAGCGCGATCAATTTTTTCACCGTCTCCGGCGTTGCCGCCACGCGAGTTTCAAAGGCATGACGTTCCCTCAGCACCGCAAGGCGCATCCGACCGATCCTCCACGATGAAACGCTCGCAACCGCCATACGCGGCCCGCGCGACGCTGGCAAGGGTCAATCCGGGGCCCAGCCGGTCAAGAAGGCGAGCCGCAACGTCGCCATGACGCGCCCGTCACGCCGCGGCAAAGCGGCGAGGGCGGCGGGAAACAGGGCACGTGGCGGGATGCGCCGGCTGCGCGCTGCCAGCGCATTGCCCTCGCCGGCGGCGCGCAGATCGCGGAGCAGCGCCAGCGGCTCGGCATAGAGCAGGGGGATCTCCTCGCTATCAGCGACCGGGAGATGAAAGCCCGCTCGCTGGAGAAGCCCGGCGCAGTCGCGAAGATCGGGGAACGGCGAGACCCGTGCGGCGGCACCCGCGCTGATCGCCGCCTCGGTCTCGAGAAGGGCTGTGCGCAGCTCGCCGAGCGTGCCGAGCAGCGGCAAGCTCGCGAGAAAAAGCCCGCCCGGCGCCAGAGCGTGGCGGATTTGGATCAGGGCGCCGGGGAGATCATTGACCTCGTGCAGCGAGAGCGAGGCGATGACGAGGTCGAAGCTCGCCGGCGCGAAGGGCAGAAACTCCTCATCGAGGGCGACGGCTGGCGCCCCGGAAAGCGCTGCCATGCGGGGCGAAAGGTCGCCAGAAACCACCGCGATCCCGCGCGCGCGCAGCAAGGGCGCAACCACGCCGCGCCCGCCGAGATCGAGGGCGCGCGAAAACCGTCGCGTCGTATCATCGAGCCGGTCGATCAGCCGCGCCGCGAACTCGCCCAACAGATCTGCGACCAGCCCGACCTGCGCCGCCGCGCGCTCGCGCTTGCGGCGCACGGCGCGGCGGTCGAAAATTTCGCGAACGGCGCTCATCGGCGAAAAAGCACGTTCAGGGCGCCGCCCCGGGCCGGCCGCGACATCTCATCCCGTCGCCACGTGTCACCGCGAAAGCAGCGACGACGGCGCGCATCGTATTCCCTCTGCATCCCGCCATCGTGGCCCAACCCGCTGCCGCCGGCCAGACCCGGCTGGCATGATCCCGCGCCGCGCCGGATTTGCCAGCGGCGTTCCGGCGCCGGTCTTACCGCCCGCCATCGCCGCTGCGCCCGCATGCCGGTTGCGGCACGGCCAGGCATTCGCTCACACGGGACGGATGATGCCTCGCGCGCGGTAAATTTTTGTTGATTTCGATTAAATAATACTTTAATTGAATCGTATTCATAATTTTCTGCAGGGGAAACGGAAGCCATGGCGCGGTTCCGGTTTTTTCTGCTCGGCATCAGCCTCATTCCGGGGAGTTTGTTGGCGGCCACACCCGCGGCGGCGGCGTTGCTGCATGAATACAGCTTCGACAATGCCACCACGGACAGTGTCGGCGACCTGAACGCGACCCTCGCAGGCGGCGCGACCGTCAGCGGCGGCGGCCTCGTTCTGAACGGCACGTCGGCCTACGCCCAGATTTCGGGGTTCGCCATCCCGAATTCAGATTTCACCATCACTTTCGACGCCACCATCGCCGCCTATAGCGGCGGCACGGTCGAGATGATCTCGCAAGGCTACTCCGGCGGCCCAGGTTTCTATATCGGACTCGCCGGTGGCGATTTCCGGCTCGGCGACAGCCTCGCCGGGATCCCGGTCGCAACGCCTAGCCTCACTGTCTCGCACACCTACGAGCTGATCAGCGACGCCTCCGGCACCCAATTCTTCATCGACGGCACCGAGGTCTATTCCTCCTCGATCGCGGTGACCGCCCCGCAGACCGGCACCGAGACGCGGGTCGGCAATCAATTCTCCCCT
>NZ_JBMFWJ010000042.1:6620-24650 GCF_049965395.1 Acidibrevibacterium sp. | reverse complement strand
GGCCGCGCAGGTGGTGCAGCAGCGTGACAGTGTGAAGCACCCCTTCGCCGCCTGAGAGGCATCGGGCGCGCTCGCAAAAAACCCGGAACGCGCGGTTCCGGGTTTTTTTATCCTTGATTAGGCCGCTTCGGCGCGGATGGCGTCCGTAAGCGTCGAAAAAATCCGCTCGATATGCGGGACTTCCACGATCAGCGGTGGCGAGAGCGCGATGATATCGCCGGTGGTGCGGATCAGGACACCATTATCGAAGCAGCGATGAAATACCCGCACCGCGCGATCGGCGGGCTTGCCGGCGCGGGGGGCGAGTTCGATCCCGGCAACCAAGCCGAAATTGCGGATGTCGATGACGTTGGGCAACCCTTTTAGGCTGTGCGCCGCCTCCTCGAACGCGCCTTCCATGGCGCGGGCGCGGCCGGGCAGATCCTCGCTGCGGTGAAGATCGATGCTCGCGATCGCCGCGGCGCAGGCGAGCGGGTGGCCGGAATAGGTATAGCCATGGAAGAGTTCGATGCCGGCCGGGGCGTTATCGACGATGCCACGATAGATTTCGTCCTTGACCGCAACCGCCCCCATCGGCACGGCGGCGTTGGTCAGCCCCTTGGCCATGGTCATGATATCGGGTGTCACGCCGAGCCGTTCGGCCCCGAACGGCGTGCCGAGCCGGCCGAAGCCGGTGATCACCTCGTCGAAAATCAGCAGGATCCCGTATTTGTCGCAGATTGCCCGGAGCCGCTCGAGATAGCCGCGCGGCGGCACCAGAACGCCGGTTGACCCCGCGAGCGGCTCGACCATGACGGCGGCGATGGTTTCCGCGCCATGGAGCGCGACGAGATCCTCGAGAATATCCGCGAGATGCGCGCCCCACGCCGGCTGGCCGCGCGAAAACGCGTTATGCGCCGGGGCATGGGTGTGGGGGAGATGATCGACGGCGGGCAAAAGCGCGCCGAACTGTTTGCGGTTGCCGCCGATGCCGCCGACCGACATGCCACCGAAGCCGGTCCCGTGATAGCCGCGCTCACGCCCGATCAGGCGCACCCGCCCGGCCTCGCCGCGGGCGCGGTGATAGGCAAGCGCGATCTTGAGCGCGGTATCGGCGCTTTCGGAGCCGGAATTGGTGAAAAACACCCGATCGAGCCCGGCGGGCGTCAGCTCCGCCACTCTCGCCGCCGCCTGGAAGGCGATTGGATGGCCGAGCTGGAAGGTCGGTGCAAAATCCATCTCCGCCGCCTGGCGCTGGATCGCCTCGATGATTTCGCGCCGGCCATGCCCGGCATTGACGCACCAGAGTCCGGCGGTGCCGTCGATGACCTCGCGCCCCTCGGGCGTGTAATAATGCATCCCCGACGCGCGGGCGAGCATCCGCGGCGACGCTTTATAGGCGCGATTGGCGGTATAGGGCATCCAGAAGGATTCGAGATTGTTCGGACGCGGAGACGCGATTTCGTTCATGGCGGCAACCTTTCGCGAGCGTGATCGCGCGAGCCTGCCGCGTCCGCGCTCGCCGGACAAGCCCATGGCGGGCGGATTTTTCAGCCGCGTGGGCGAAAACGGTTGGTGAGCAACGCTCCAGCGCCGCCGGCCAGCATGAGAAGCGCCATCGGCCGCGCCGTGCCGTCATTGATCAGCCCGACCGCGGTGCTGAAAAGCGCGCCGAGCACGAATTGACCGGTGCCCATCAGGGCCGAGGCACTGGCGGCCTGCGTCGCGTGGCGCGAAAGCGCGCCGACGGTGGTGCTCGGCATCAAAAAGCCCAGCGCCGCGAGATAGCAAAAGAGCGGCGCGGCGAGCCCGGGCACGCGACCCCAGCCGGTGAAGGCGTCGAGCGTCAGCACCATCGTCGCCAGCGCGGCGACGGCAACCGCGGTATCGAGCACCCGGTCGGTGCCGAAACGCGGCAGCAGGCGGGCATTGACTTGGGCCGCGAAAATGAAGCCGGCGGCGTTGAGGCCGAACAGCATGCCATAATGCGCCGGCGTGATGTGATACTGGCTGATATAGGCCGCCGGCGAGCCGCCGAGATAGGCAAAGAGACCGGCCATGGCGAAGCCGCCCGCGAGCGCGTTGGTAACGAAGCGCGGCTCGCGTGCGATCGCCGCATAGCGGCCGAGGAGGCCGATCGGGCCGAGCCGGATGCGCCGGCTCCGGGCCAGAGTGTCGGGAAGGAAACGCCAGACCAGCAGCGTGCAGACCCCGCCATAAACCGCCGCGATCCAGAAGATCAGGCGCCAGCCGGCAACGGCGAGAACGGCGCCGCCGGCCGCCGGCGCAAGAATCGGGACCACGCCCATGACGAGCATCAGCCGTGAGAGCAGCCGCGCCGCTTCATGGCCGTCGGTGAGGTCGCGCACGACCGCGCGCGGCACCACCATGCTCGCCGAGCCGCCGATCGCGGCCAACGCCCGCCAGATCGAGAACCACCACAGGCCCGGCGCCAGCGCGCAGCCGACGGAGGCAAGGGCATAGAGCGACGTTCCAAAAATCAACGGCGCGCGCCGCCCGAAGCGATCGGACAGCGAGCCCTGGGTGATCTGGCCAAGCGCGAGACCGATGAACCAGGCGGCGAGCGTGATCTGCGCGCCGCCCGATCGGCCGCCGAAATCCGCCTCGATCAGGGGAAAGGCCGGGAGATACATATCGGTCGAGACCGGCCCGACGGCGGTGAGCACGCCGAGCAGCAACGTCAGCCAGATCGACGGCTTCATGCCGGGGAAAACTCCATTCCGTCGCGCGCCCGTAGCGTCCGGGCGGCCCGGCACACGCGGCCGGGCAGAAAATGCCGGCCGGGCGGCTCTGCCCATCGGCTTAGCGCGAAGCTTGGCGGCGGCGCGAGCGCAAAATTCTGGCACGAGGTTTGCGTCTTCCCGCCTCAGCGTCACAGGGACGCAGAGTGCGCCAGAATTGGAGAGCCCACCATGATCAGCCATCTTTCACATCGGCTTCTCACGCAAGGTCAGAGCTGGACGCCCCCGACCGGCAGCGGCAATGCCGACGTGCTCGCGGCGCAGGACGCGCAAAAGAATGCCGCGCCAAACAGCGCCGCGGCGATGGCGGCGAATGTCAGCGCCGCGGCCGGCCTCGGGGCGCAGCCGACCTCCTTCGCCGCGGCGATGAACGCGGCCGGCACGATCCCCAATCTCGCGACCGACGACGGCGATGATGGCGATGGCGCGACCCCCGGGAGCGAGACGAACGGGACCGCAGAGTCGCAGCAATTCGCCCTCGCCGGGCCGCTGCTCGGCCATCATCATGGTTCGCTGCTAAGCGCCGGCACCAGCGGCACCCCAAGCCAGAGCCCAGGGAGCGCCCAAGGCACAATCACGCCACCCTCGTCGGCAATCGCCAACGCGCTGCACGCCTATCGGCAATCCGCCGCCCACGGTCTCCACTGACCCGCCGCCGGCGGCGCGTCAGGAGAGCCAGAGCGGGGATTTGAGCTTGGCGAGGAACGCCTCATGCGCGGCACGCTCGGCGTCACTGACCAGGATCCGGCGTTCGCTGCGCGCGCGGTCATGGGCATAGGCGATGGCGGGGGCAGCGGCGCTTTCCGCTGCGAGATCGAGCCCGCGCTGACGCCCGCCAGTGAGTTCGACATAAACCTCGGCAAGCAGTCGGCAATCGAGCAAGGCGTTATGGGTGGTACGCGCCGAAAGATCGATACCGAAGCGCCGGCAGAGCGCGTCCAAACTGTTGGGCAGGCCCGGAAACCGCGCCTTGGCGAGCATGAGTGTGTCGACCATGCGGTCGCGATCGAGCGCCGGCGCGCCGATCCGGCGCAATTCGGCGTCGATAAAGCCGAAATCGAATGGCGCGTTATGGGCGATCAGCGGGCCCGCGCCGAAAAACGCCAGCAATTCCTCGGCGATCTGCGCGAATCGGGGTTTGCCGGCAACGTCGCGCGCGGTGATGCCGTGCACCCGCACCACCTCTTCCGGGATGTCGCGTTCGGGATCGATGAGAGTGTGAAAATGCCGCCCGGTCGGCAGGTCGTTGATCAGTTCGAGGGCGGCGATCTCGAGCACGCGATGTCCGTCGGCGGGATCGAGGCCGGTGGTTTCGGTATCGAATAACACGGCGCGGGTCATCGCAGCGTCCGGAGAATGAAGCGGCGCACTTGCCGCCAGGCATGATGGCGGGAAAGCCCGGTCCGCACCACGAGATCGGCGCGGCGGCGCTTGGCCGCGTCCGGCATCTGGCGCGCGATGATGGCGGTGATCTCGGCGTCGGTCATCTGGCGCCGTGCCCGCACCCGCGCCCGCTGCACGGCAGCGGGAGCGGAGACGACGATCACCGTGTCGAGCCGCCGGTAGCCGCCGGTCTCAAACAAAAGCGGGATATCGAGGATCACGGCGGGCGCGCCGTGCCTCTGGGCGCGCGCGATGAAGCGGCGCTCGGCGGCGCGCACCAGCGGATGGATGATCGCCTCAAGACGCGCGAGCGCCGCCGGCTTGCCGAGCACGGCGGCGCGCAGACGGGCGCGGTCGATCCGCCCGTCATGGACGGTGCCGGGGAAGGCCGCGGCGATCAGCGGCACGGCGGCGCCGCCTTTGGCCTGGACGTGGCGCACGACGCGATCGGCATCGAAAACCGGCAGATGGGCGCGGCGGAAAAGCGCGGCGGTGGTCGATTTCCCCATGCCGATGCCGCCGGTAAGGCCGATCAGGCGCATGCGCTGGCCGCCGGATCGGGTCGCAGCAAATCATCGGCGACGAAGCGATAGAGCGCTTCATCAACTGTGGGGTCGACACCGAACCAGGCGGCAAATCCCGGTGCCGCCTGATGGAGCAGCATCCCAAGCCCGCCGACGGCGCGGAGCCCCGCCGCGCGCGCAGCGCAGAGCAGCGGCGTCTCGAGCGGCACATAGACGATATCGGTAACCACCAGGCTCGCCGGGGCGTGCGCGAGATCGAGCGCGAGCGGCGGATTGCCGCTCATCCCGGCCTGGGTGGTGTTGACGACCAGCGCATGATCGGCGAGCGCTGCCGCACGCGCCGCCCAGGGAAGGATTGCCAGCCCCGGCAGCGCCGCCGCCAGCCGCGCCGCTGCCTCTTGCCGCCGCGCCGTGAGGCTGACCGCGCATCCCGCCTCGAGGAGGGCGCTGGCGATCGCTCGCGCCGCACCTCCGGCGCCGATCAGCAGCGCCGGCCCGGCGGCGGGATCGACACCTTCGGCGCGGAGATGGGCGAGAAACCCGGCGCCATCGGTATTGCTGCCGTAAACCCGGCGGTCGCGGAAGATAAGCGTATTGACCGCGCCGGCACGCCGCGCCGAGGGGGCGACCTCGTCACAAAGCGCGAACGCCGCTTCCTTGTGCGGCAGGGTGACGTTGAGCCCGGCAAAACCGCAGCCGACCAGGCCGCCGATCGCGCGCGCGAAATCCGCCGGCGCCACGGCGAGCGGCACATAAGCGCCATCGATCGCATAGCGCTCGAGCCAAAATCCGTGCAGCCGCGGCGAGCGGCTATGCGCAACCGGCCAGCCGACGACGCCGGCGAGCCGGGCTTTTCCGGAAAGGATGGGCATTCCCCTAGCAAACACGGGCGCCGGCGCAAGATCAAGCCTGGTCAGCCGGCAATGCGGCATCATGCCGGGCAAGCCGGGCGGCGGCGGCCCGCAACGCCCGCAGCGCGCAGCGGGTTTCCCGCGCCAGCGTGATCAGCGCCGGGATCTGCCGCGGATCGGCGGCGAGCGAGACGATCAGCTTTCCTAACGCGACGCCACCGCCCGGATCGAATGCCGCGATCGCCGCCGGCGGCAGGCTGCGCCCGGCGGGATCGCCGATCGCGCGCAGCACCGCGTGGGGTATCCCGTGCCGCTCGGCGGCGCGCGCAACCGCGCCGCTTTCCATATCCACCGCCGCCGCGCCGAAGGCCGCGAACAGGCGGGCTTTGCTGGCACGTTCGCCGACGATGCCGGGGCTTGCGAGCATTGCCACGGCGTTCGCCCCGCCAAGGGCTGCGGTCAGTGCCGGGTCGGTGGCAAAACGTTCCCCATCCAGTGTCACCACCGCCTCCGGCACGACCAACGCCCCTGGGAGACGGGCGGGGTCGAGCCCGCCGGCGATCCCGAAGCTGATCAGCGCGGACGCCTCGGCCGCCAGCCTCTCGGCGCTCGCGGCACCGATCCCAATCGCGCCGAGGCGGCGGGCAATCCGCGCCTCCGCCCGCATCCCGACGATGAACGCGGCGCCGGCAAGGGGTTTTTCAGAAGCCGTACGCGACACGGCGCTGGTTGCTGTGGCGAAGGGCCTGGAAGCGAGCGAGCGCGAGCTGCGGGAAATATTGCTTATAGCCATGGTAGCGGAGGTAAAAAACGCGCGGGAAACCAACCGCGTTATAGGGCTGCTCGACCCATTCGCCGTTTTCCTGCTGTGCGGCGGCCAGCCAGGCGATGCCGCGCGCAACCGCCGGGTGATCGGCCCTGCCGGCCGCCATCAGCCCAAGCAGCGCCCAGGCGGTGTGGGACGGCGTGCTCACTTTGTAGCGCCCCGGCGGCGCCCCGGCATAGGTTTCCTCATCCTCGCCCCAGCCGCCATCGTCGCGCTGGGTCGCCAGCAGAAAGGCGACGGCATGTTCGATCGCCGGATCGTCATGCGGCAGGCCAGCGGCGTTGAGCGCGCAGAGCACCGACCAGGTGCCATAGATGTAATTGGTCCCCCAGCGCCCGAACCAACTGCCGTCCTTCTCCTGCTCGGCGCGCAGCCAGGCGATGGCGCGGGCGAGCACCGGATCGGCGGCATCCATGCCGGTCTGCGCGAGGAAGGAGACGCAGCGCGCGGTGACGTCGGCGGTCGGCGGGTCGAGCAGCGCCCCATGATCGGCAAACGGAATGTGGTTCAGGAACTGGTGGTCATTGTCGGCATCGAACGCCCCCCAGCCACCGCCCCGGCATTGCAGACCGATGATCCAGTCGCGGGCGCGCGCGATCGCGGCGGCATGGGCGGGATCGCCGCTGCGATGCAACAGCATGCCGACGACGGCGGTGTCATCGACATCCGGGTAATGCGGATTGGCGTATTGAAACGCCCAGCCACCGGGGCGAACCCCCGGCCTTGCCATCGCCCAGTCACCGACGACATCAGTGATCTGGCGGGCGGCGAGCCAGTCGCAGGCGGCTTTGAGGCGCGGGTGATCGGCGCCCTCGGTTTCGGCGAGCGCGTGGCCGGCGAGCGCGGTATCCCAGATCGGCGAGACGCAGGGCTGGCAATAGGCGCGATCGGCGCCGATGACGAGAAGCTTCCGCACCGCTTGCCAGGCGATCGCGGCATCGGGATGATCGGGGGGGTAGCCAAGCGCGTCGAACATCATCACGCTGTTGGCGATCGCGGGGTAAATCGCGCCGAGCCCGTCCTCGCCATTGAGACGCTCGCGGACAAAGGCGCCCGCGCGGGCGATCGAAATCGCGCGAAACCGCGCCGGCACCAGCGGGTCGAGAACGCGGAGCACCGTATCGAGCCCCTTGAAAAAACGCCCCCACAGCGAGCGATAGGGGCCACGGATCCAGTCCTTGACCTGCTCGGGCGGGGTTACGAACAATTCCTGCACCCTGACGCCGCGCGGGTTACGCGCCCGCGGCTTTTTCGCCATGAGCACGAGGAGCGGCACAATGACGGTGCGCGACCAGTAGGAGACGCGCCAAAGATTGATCGGGAACCAGCGCGGCGCGATCATCAGCTCGGCCGGCATCACCGGCACCGCGCGCCATGGCACTTCACCGAACAGCGCGAGTTGGACGCGGGTGAAGACATTGGCCCGCGCCGCGCCGCCGGCGGCGAGGATGGCGGCGCGTGCCCGCGCCATGTGCGGCGCCTCGGGCGCATCGCCGATCGCTTTTAGGGCAAAATAGGCCTTCACGCTCGCCGAGAGATCGAAGCCGCCATCGTGAAACAGCGGCCAGCCGCCGTGATCGCCCTGAATTTCGCGCAAGTAAACGCCGATTTTCGCTTCCAGCGCGGGCTCGATGCGGTCGAGATAATGTTCTAGCAGGACATATTCCGCTGGGATCGTGGCATCGGCCTCCAGCTCATAGACGAAATGCCCGTCCGTGTTCTGGCGCGCAGCCAGTGCCGACGCGCCGCGGGTGATGGCGTCGGCAAGGTCAGCGGAGGGGGTTTGCGGCAGCTCAGTGTCGCGCGGCATGGCGGAGAACCCTCTCGATAATCCCCTGGGCGGCAAGATTGCCCGACCTGATCGCACCTTCGATCGTCGCCGGCAAGCCAGTCGCCGTCCAGTCGCCGGCGAGCACGAGGTTGGCGAGCGCGCTCTCTGGCCCCGGGCGGCGGCGGCTTTGCTCGGGGCTGGCGAGAAACGTCGCCCGCCGCTCGCGCACGAGGCGCCAGGGGGGGAGGCATGGTGGGATCGCGCCGGCAACGCCGAGCACCGCCGCGACATCGCCCCAGACGGCTTCGGCGAGGGTCTCGGGCGGGGTGTCGGCGAAGCGATTGGCGGCGCTGATGGTGACGGAGACGATGCCGGGTTTGACGAACACCCACTCCGCGACCCCGCCGATCACCCCCCAGAAACCGGCTGGGCCGGGATCGGCTTCGATGCGAAAATGGAGATTGAGGATCATCTCGAAGGCGTCGGGGACCGTGAGGCCGGGGAGAAGCTCGGCGGCGATCCACGGCGGCACCGCCAGCACCACCTGGTCACCGGCGGCAAAGTCCGCCGGCCCCGCGGTGGTCGCGATCGCGCCGACGGTGCCGTCTCGGGTGGTGAGGGCGGTCACGCGGCGGGCGAGAAAAATCTCGCTGCCGCCGGCCGCCAACGCGGCGAGTGCCGGATCAATGAAACTCTCCGAGAGACCATCGCGCGGGAAGGCCGGGATGCAGGCAGCCCCACCGCGCGCTAGCGTCTCGGCGACCACCGCGCCGAGCAACGCCGCCGAGCCGATCTCCGGCATGGTATTGAGCGCGGCGATCGCAAGCGGCGTGATCAGCCGCCGTGCAAGCTGCGGCGCGAGCGGCAGATCGGCGACCCGCGTTTCGCCGCGCGCGCGAAGCACATGGCGGAGCGCGAGGTAATCACGGGGGCTTGTGCCGGGGACGCGCCGGCTCGGGGCAAAAATCCACCACGGCAGGCGCGAGCGGCCGGGGCGGAGCTGCCAGCGCGCGCCATCGGCGCGGTCGAAAAACGGAAAAATTGGCGCAAGCGGCCCGGCCAGCGTCGCCTCCGTGCCGAGGCGGCGAAGATAGGCATAGGCGGCGCGGTTACCCGAGAGCAGAAGATGATTGCCGTTATCGATCCGCGCCCCGATCTGGCGATCGAAATAGGAGCGGCAGCGCCCACCCGCCGCCGGCCCGGCCTCGTAAAGCGCAACGCGCAGGCCGGCGTCGGCAAGCGCGAGGCTGGCGGCAAGCCCGGCGAGCCCAGCGCCAATGACATGCACCCGCATCAGAGCACACCGTAGCGGAAAGCAAGCCAGAGCTTTTGCCACTTGCCGAGCATGACCGGCGTCTCCAAGCGCTGCCAGCCGCGCTGGCGCAAGGCCGCGAGGAGGGCGGCATAGGTCGCGCCCATCAGCCGCGCCGGGCGCATCGCTCGGCGGTCGCAAGCCGCCATCGCCTGATCGGCGGCGCGAAAATAGGCCGCCGCGCGCTCGGCGATGCGATCGCAGACCGCGCCGAGCCCGGGGGCGGTGAGCGCCCGTCGTGGGTCGCGCGGCACCCCCGCGGCGTCGAGCCATTCCGCGGGCAGATAAAGCCGCCCGCGCGCCGCGTCCTCGGCGAGGTCGCGAAGGATGTTGGTGAGCTGCAAGGCCCGCCCGAGCGCGAGCGCAACCTCATCGGCTTTGGCCGAGGAATCGCCAAACGCGCGCACCGAAAGCCGCCCGACGGCGACCGCGACGCGATCGCAATAGAGATCGAGGGTCGCAAGATCAGGCGCGATGATCGGCGCGCCCGCGTCCATTTCCATCCCGTCGATGATGGCGAGAAAATCATCTTGGCGCAGCGCGAAACGCTGCGTCGCTGCTGCCAGCACGCGGCTGATCGCGTCATCGCCGCGGCCGTCGGCGAAGCCGGCGACGCGTCGGCGCCAGAGCGCGAGCGCCGCGTTCTTCGCGGCGAGTTCGCCGGGCTCGTCGGCGATGTCATCGACCTCGCGGCAAAACGCGTAAATGCCATACATCGCCGCCCGTCGCTCCGGCGGCAGCACGCGCATGCCATGATAAAACGAGGTGCCGGCGGCGCGCACGGCGTCCGTCACCGCGGCGAGATCGGCGGGATCGAGCCCGAGCGGCGTGGTCATGGCAAGAAGCGGAGCGAGCCGAACGCGGCGGCGGCGATGTCGAATTTGCCGAGCGCGACGCGCTCTGCGAGCGGATCCCCGGCGGCGAGCCGCGCGCTCAGGCGGCGCGCAAGCCCGACGATCACCGCCGTTTCCAGCCGCAGCCGCCGTGCCCGCACCGTGCCCGGCAAGCGTGCTGCGAGCGGCATGAGCAGCGCGACCTCGACGAGCAAAGCATCGAACACGCGGCGCAGCGCCGGGCTCGCGCGCGGCGCTGCGAGATCGCTGACGGCGGCACCCTCTGCGCCGAGCAGATCCGCCGGCAGATAGCAACGATCGAGCGCCGCCAAATCCTTGGCGCAATCCTGCAAATGGTTCAGCACCTGCAAAATGACGCAGAGCGCGTCAGACGGCGGATACGTCGCTTCCCCTTCGCCATGGAGATCGAGCACGTGCCGCCCGACCGGCATCGCCGAGAACGCGCAATAATCGTAAAGCTCGTCCCAGCTCGCATAGCGCCGCTTGGTCGCATCCTGGCGGAATGCGTGCAGGAGATCGCAGGCGTGGCGCGGTGTCACCCCGGTTGCGGCGAGGCTCGCGCGAAGCCGCGCCGCCGAGGGCGCGGCGCCATCGCCGAGACGGCCGAGCAGCACTTCCTCCATCGCGTCGAGCCGGGCGAGTTTTTCCTCCGGCGGCAAGCGCGGATGATCGGCGATGTCATCGGCGTTGCGCGCGAAGGCGTAAAACGCATGCACATGGCGGCGGAGATCGGGACGGATCAGAAAGGAGCCGACGGGGAAATTCTCGTCCCCGCGATCTTTCCCCGACCACGCCTCGACGCCGGCGACACTCATGCCGGGTCCGCCCCGTAAGCGCGCGCTTTCCACGCGACACCCCGCCCGCGCGCATGGTTGACCGCGGCCGCGATCGTTGCCGCCATGTAGAAGGCGGCGATCAGCGGCAGGGCCAGCGCCCAGAGCGGCGCGCGGCCAAAGCGGCGGAGCGTCGGGAGATAGGCGCTCATGCCGGCGAGCCAGCCGAAGGCGCCGAGAAGCCGCGGCACGCCATGGCCAAACAGGGCGAGCGCCGGCGGCGCGAGCCAGACCAAAGCCATCGCCAATGTCGTCGCTGCGAGCAGCAGCCAGGAAAAGCGAAGCTGGACGAACGCGGTGCGGGTGATCATGCGCCAGATATCGCCGAGGCCGGGATAGGGGCGCAAGCTCTCGGCGAGAACCCCATGGCCGAGCCAGATCCGCCCGCCCACTTTGACGTGCCGGGCCAGCGTGACATCGTCGATCAACGCGCCCCCGATCCGCGCGATGCCGCCGATCCGCGCCAGCGCGCGGGCACGGATCAAGACGCTGCCACCGGCCGCCGCCGCCGTTCCGCAAAGCGGATCATTCACCCGGGCGAAGGGGTAGAGCATCTGAAAAAAGAACACGAAGGCCGGCACCAAAGCGCGCTCGGAAAAACTCTGACAGCGGAGCCGCACCATTTCCGAAACCATATCGAGCCGGCCCGCTTCGAGCTTGGCGGCCAGCGCCGAAAGATGGCCCGGCGCGTGGCGGATATCGGCGTCGGTGAAAAAGAGCAGCGGCGTCCGGCTGGCCGCAACGCCCTGCGCCAGCGCCCAGAGCTTGCCGCTCCAGCCCGCCGGGCGCGCTGCCCCTGCGATCACCGTCAGACGCTGATCGGCGAGCGCGCGGGCACGGGCGGCGGTGTCATCGCTGCTCTCGTCATCGACCAGGATCACCGAAAACCGCGGATAATCCTGCGCGAGCAAGGAGGCGAGGGTCTCCGTGATCACCGCTGCCTCGTTGCGCGCCGGCACGATCACAGTGATCGCCGGGGGCTTGGCGAGCGGCCTCGTCGGCGGCGCGAGAATCGGCCCCGCCTGCCAGAAGCGGCCGTGAAAAAACAGCAGATAGACCCAGATCACAGCGGACAACGCCGCGATGGTGCCGATCATGCCGACTGGCGTGCCTTGGCCGGGCGCAATTTGCCGCTGGCGCGAAACCAAGCGATCGCATCGGCAAGCGCCGCCTCGGCCGGACGCGGCCGATAGCCGAGTCCCTCGATCGCCTTGGCCGAGGAGAAATACATCGGCGTTCGCGCCATACGCAGATGTTCGCGCGTCACCAAGGGGGGGATGCCGAAAGCCCGCGCCAGCCCCTCGGCGACCAGCGCAACCGGCCACAGCACCCCCTCGGACAGTTTGAGACGAGGCGGGCGCGTGCCGGCAAGGCGCGCGCACAGCGCGAAAATCTCGCCGAGCATCATATTCTCGCCGCCGAGAATGTAGCGCTCGCCGATCACGCCGCGTTCGAGCGCCAGAAGATGGCCCTCGGCGACATCGTCGACATGGACGATATTGAGGCCGGTTTCGAGATAGCCCGGCATGCGCCCGGCAGCGGCATCGAGGATCATGCGCCCGGTCGGCGTCGGCTTGATGTCGCGCGGGCCGACCGGGGTCGAGGGGTTGACGATCACCGCCGGCAGCCCCTCCTCGCGCACCATCGCCAACACCGCCTGCTCGGCGAGATATTTCGAACGCTTATAAGGGCCGATGATCTCGGCCTCGATGACCGGGGTTGCCTCATCGGCGGGGGACCCATCCCGGGTATGGCCGAGGGCGGCGACGCTGCTGCAATAGACGATGCGCTCGACCCCGGCTTGCCGGGCGGCCCGCATGAGCGCCCGCGTGCCCTCGACATTGACCCGCATCATGCTCGCCGGGTCTGGCACCCAGAGCCGGTAATCGGCCGCGACATGAAAAAGATAACGGCAGCCGGCAACGCCGCGGGCAAGGCTCGCCGGATCTTCGAGATCGCCGGTGACGGGCTCGAGCGCGAGCCCGGCGATATTATCGCGCGGGCTTCCCGGGCGCGCAAGCGCCCGCACGGCAAAGCCCCGCGCAATCAGCGCACGCGCCACCGCGGCGCCGACGAAACCGGTCGCGCCGGTCAGAAAAACCCCGTCCGCAGCGCTCATTTCGTCTTATTCCTCTTATTCCTCACGCTCTTTAGACACTCTCCCGCGCGGCGCCGCGGCCGTGCCCCGCGTGCCACGCTCATCTCTTACTAGATCGCGGCCCTTCCTCAAACAGCGGCGCCGGTGTAGGGGCTCTCGGCGTTTTCTGACAGAGACCGGTTCGCGTGAAAAAATTTTCGGTTCTCCTCGCCATCGTGGGCCTCGCGCTGGGCACGCTGCTGATCGGCTGGTTCGGCGCCGGCGGCGTCTTCGGCGCCGCGTTCGCGCTCGGCTGGGTCGGGTTCTTCTGGCTGCTTTTGTGTCAGCTCGGGATTTTGGCGTGGCTTGGCTTGGCGTGGCGGACGCTTTTGCGCACGGGATCACCGCTGACCTATGTCTGGGGGCGAATGGTGCGCGATTCTGCCGGGAATTTGCTACCGTTCTCGCAGATGGGCGGCTTCATTTTCGGCGCCCGCGCGATCACGCTGCACGGCGTTTCGGCGCGCCGCGCGGTCGCCTCGACGCTTGTCGACATCGCCATCGAATTTCTCGCGCAGATGGCCTTCGCCGGTGTCGGCCTCGTCATTCTCATCCTGCGCGTTCCCGACTCCGCCCTGGTCTGGCCGCTGGCGATCGGGCTCGCGCTCGCGGTGATCGGCGGCGCGGCCTTCATTGCGCTCCAGCAAGGGGTAGGGGCCATCTTCCGCGCCCTCACCGAGCGGATTTCCGCCGGCTGGCTGCGCCGGCAAACGGCACGCATCGGTGCGCTGGAGGGCGAACTGAGCGGCATCTATCAGCGGGTGCCACGGCTCGCGCTGGCCGGCTCGGTGCACTTCATCGGCTGGATCTATGCTGGTCTGACGACCTGGCTCGCGCTTCATCTCCTGGGTGCTACGATCGATGTCGCGAGCGCGATCGCGCTCGAAGCGATTTTACAAGCCGGGCTCAATTTCGCGGTGCTCGTTCCCGGCTATCTCGGCGTGCAGGAAGCAGCGCTCGCCGCGATCGGCGCGCTGTTTGGCGTCGCGCCTGAGGTCACTCTCGCTTTCTCGCTAATCCGCCGCGCGCGCGATCTCGCGATCGGGGTGCCGGTGTTGCTGCTGTGGCAAGCGTTCGAGGCGCGGCGGGTGCGCGAAACCTTGCTCTCCTGAATTCACTGAGGCGCTTGCAGCGCCGCCGCCTCGCTCCTACGAAGGCACGATCGCATAACGATCGAGACATGTCATCAAGGAGGAGCCCCGCATGCAGAGCCACGAAGTTCGCGTCCACCCCTCGAAATCTCCGCTCAAACGCGAAGACCAGCTCGCCTGGAAGATCGCCGCCGTCGCCGCCGACAAAGTCGCGGTGGAGAAAGACGTCGCGGCGATGATCATCAACCGCATCATCGACAACGCCGCCGTCGCCATCGCCGCGATCAACCGCCGCCCGGTGATCTCGGCGCGCACCATGGCACTCGGCCATCCGCGCCGCGACGGCGCGACGGTGTTCGGCCTTCCCGCCGGCCGCCGCGTCAGCCCAGAATGGGCGGCCTGGGCAAACGGCACGGCGGTGCGCGAACTCGATATGCATGACACCTTCCTCGCCGCCGATTATTCCCACCCCGGCGACAATATCCCGCCGATCCTCGCGGTTGCGCAGGCCAAGGGGCGCTCAGGGCGCGATCTCATCCGCGCCATCGCGACCGGCTATGAAATCCAGATCGATCTCGTCCGCGCCATCTGCCTTCATGAATGGAAGAAAGATCACATCGCCCATCTTTGCCCGGCGCAGGCGGCCGGCATTGGAACCTTGCTGCGCCTGCCGGCCGAAGTGATCTATCAGGCAGTGCAGCAAGCCGTCCATGTCAGCTTCACGACGCGCCAGTCGCGTAAGGGCGAGATCAGCTCATGGAAAGCCTATGCCCCGGCGCATGCCGGCAAGCTCGCTATCGAGGCGGTCGATCGCGCGATGCGTGGCGAGGGCGCGCCGAGCCCGATCTATGAAGGCGAGGATTCGGTCATTGCCTGGATGCTCGCCGGCCCCGACGCCGTCTATCACGTGCCGTTGCCGGCACCAGGCGAGCCCAAGCGCGCGATCATGGACAGTTTCACCAAGGAGCATTCCGCCGAATATCAGAGCCAGGCGCTGATCGATCTCGCGTTCCGGCTGCGCGAGAAGATCGGCGATCTCTCGCGCGTGCAGCGGATCGTCATCCACACCTCGCATCATACGCATTACGTGATCGGCACCGGCGCCAACGATCCGCAGAAGATGGATCCGAAGGCGAGCCGCGAGACGCTCGATCACTCGATCATGTATATTTTCGCGGTGGCCCTCGAGGATGGGCGCTGGCATCATGTTGAGAGCTATACGCCGCAGCGGGCGGGGCGGGCAGAGACCGTCGCGCTCTGGCACAAGATCGAAACCCGGGAGGATCCGGAATGGACGCGGCGCTATCACAGCACCGATCCCAAGGAAAAGGCGTTCGGCGGACGTGTCGAGGTGACGCTCGCGGATGGCACGGTGATCACCGACGAGCTGGCGGTGGCGAACGCCCATCCGCTCGGCGCCAAGCCGTTCGGGCGGGCCGATTACATCCGCAAATTCGAAACCTTGACCGAGGGCATCATCACCAGAGCCGCCGCCAGCCGGTTTCTCGAGGCGGTGCAATCGCTTTCGTCTCTACGAGCGGAAGATTTACATCTTTTGAATGTCGCGCTGCCGGCGGGGCGTCTCGTGGACGGCAAGCCTGGCATTTTCTGACCGGGCGGATCATTGGCAAAATAGGGGAGTTGGATCATGAGTGAAAGCGAAGTCAAAAAGGGTCTGGTCGGGGTCTATGCCGATGTCACCGCGGTCTCGAAGGTGATGCCGGAGACCAACAGCCTTACCTATCGCGGCTATGCGGTGCAGGATCTCGCGGAGAATTGCCGCTTCGAGGAGGTCGTCTATCTGCTCTGGCACGGTGAATTGCCCTCGCGCCGGCAACTCGCGGCGTTCGAGCGCGCGGAACGCGCCGAGCGCAAACTCACGCCGCGGCTCAAGCGGGTGATCGGCGAATTTCCCCATCGCGCCCACCCGATGGATACGGTGCGCACCGCGGTTTCCTTCATGGCGCTCGAGGATCCCGAAACCGCCGATAACAGCGAGCAGGCAACACGCAACAAGGCGCTGCGCCTGCTCGCCAAAACCCCGACGGCGATCGCCCTCGACTATCGCAACCGGCACGGCAAGCGCGCCTCCAACCCGCGTGAGGATCTGACGTTCGCTGAGAATTTCTTTCATATGTGCTTTGGCAAGGTGCCGGCGAAGGAAGTGGTGAAGGCCTTCGATGTCAGCCTCATCCTCTATGCCGAGCATGGCTTTAACGCCTCGACCTTCACCGCCCGCACCGTCACCTCGACCCAGGCCGATATTCATGGCGCGGTGACGGCGGCGATCGCGGCGCTGAAGGGGCCGCTCCATGGCGGCGCGAACGAGGCGGTGATGCACATGCTGAAAGAGATCGGCAAGCCCGAGCGTGCCCGCGCCTGGCTCGCCGAGCGCTTTGATCATCGTGCCCTGGTCATGGGGTTTGGCCATCGCGTCTATCGCAACGGCGATTCCCGTGTCCCGACGATGACCCGCTATATGGAAAAAATGGCCGACGTCACCGGCGAACATAAATGGATCGAGATCGAGCGCATCCTGGCCGCGGAGATGCTGGAGAAGAAGAACATCCATCCGAATCTCGATTTCCCCGCCGGCCCCGCCTACTACATGATGGGATTCGATATCCCGATGTTCACCCCGATCTTCGTTGCCTCGCGGATTTCCGGGTGGGCCGCGCATGTTTTCGAGCAGGCCGCCGATAATCGCCTGATCCGCCCGCTCTCGCTCTATAATGGGGTGGCCCAGCGTGAGGTGCCAGATATCAAAAGCCGATGATATAAACTTAATTTTTCCAAAACTGCCAGCGCCGCGGCCGCTCGTGCCGCGGCGTTTTTTCATGGCCGCGGTGGCTCGCTGCGAAATCTGGCACGAGAAAAATTATCCTTTCCGCACACGCAGGAGGCGTCTTTTTGTTGACATCTTCATCTCATTCGTTGAATAGCGGAGTCGGCATGCGCATGTGCGATTCGCGCAAGAGGCCGCAAACGGCGCAGGCTGTTGGATGAGGAACGTAACGGCACGGAATGCCCGGCCGGGAACATCTCAACGGGGCTGGGCAGTGTGACGGCGGAGCGCCCACGCCGATGCTTTCGTTTCCTAACGACGACCCCTTGGCAAATGCCAACAGCAATGGAGTGCTTCATATGACCACCGATACCACCGAAACTTCTGAACGCCGCGCAGCAGCGCTGGCAAACCGCGCGCCGACGCGCCGCGCCTCGACCCGCAGCGCAACTGGCACCACCCGCAAGACGACCGCGGCGAAGAAGCCGGCGCGTGCGACAGCGAAGGCGGCAACGCCACGCAAGAAGGCCGCGACGACGACGGCGAAGAAGCCGACCGCCGCCAAGAAGCCGGCGGCGGCGAAAAAAACCACAACGGCGAAAAAAACCACGGCGGCGAAGAAGCCGGCGGCGCGCACGACCGCTTCCCGCGCCACCGGCCGTCGTGTGGCCGCCGCCAAGACGGCCACGCGTCGTACCGCCGCCAAGGCGGCGCCGAAGGCTGCGGCGCGCAAAACCACAAAAGCCGCGGCTGCAAAGGCCACGTCGCGCAGCCCTGCGAAAGCGACGACCCCGCGCCGCACCGCGGCCAGCAAGAAAGCCGCTGCCGCGAAGCCTGCGGCGCGCCGCCCGCGCAAGGCCGCCGCAGCCGAGATGGCGCCGCAGCCGAGCATGACCGAGACCGATACCTCGAATTCGTGAAC
>NZ_JBMFWJ010000042.1:0-6520 GCF_049965395.1 Acidibrevibacterium sp. | reverse complement strand
GGGTGCAGGGGGCAAAGCCCCCTGCCTCTTTTTTGTTTTGATCGTTCCAAACCGTTCCTGCCAGGTCGGCGCCTCGCCGGGAAATCCGAGGGAGGTTGCGGCAAAGACGCCGCGCGCAATGGCGCGTGCCATTGTCAGCGTTGCGGCGAAGCCGAGTTCGGTGAGTTCGGCGAGAGGCTCGCCCAATGGTCGCGCGCCGGTCGCGGCGGCGAAGATGGTGTCGCCATCGAGCGGCGCATGCGCTGGCAGAACGGCGCGGGCGAGACCGTCATGCGCCATCACCGCGAGACGATGGGCTTGTGCTTTGTCCAAAACCGCATCGGTTACGATCACGCCGATCGTCGTTGCCGTACCGGGTGCGGTTTTCAGGCGCGGGCGGAGATCCTCGGCGGTGATCACCGACGGCAAGCCGCGGCCGCCGAATTCGCGATCGCGCTCGAAGGGTGCGGCCCAGAAATGCGGCCCGTCACCGATCGTCACGCTGCCGAGCGCATTAACCGCGACCAGGGCGGCGACGCGGTGCCCTGCCTGCGTGGTTGCGCTCGCGGAACCGAGCCCGCCTTTCAGCGTCGCCGTGGTTGCCCCCTTGCCTGCGCCGACCGAGCCGAGGGCGAAGGCGCCATCTCGCGCTGCCGCCGCCGCGGCGCGCCCGAGATCCCAATAAGGCGGGCGCTCGCCCCAGGCTTTGTTGCCGCCATTGCCGAGATCGAACAAGATGGCCTGCGCGACCAGCGGCACATGTTGGCCGCCGATCGCAAAACCGCGGCCCTCGGCGCGAAGAAACGCTTGCACGCCGCCGGCGGCATCGAGCCCGAAGGCAGAGCCGCCGGAGAGCACGATGGCATCGATCGCGCTCACCGTCGCGGCTGGCGCCAGCATGCCGAGATCACGCCCGCCTGGCGCACCGCCGAGCACCGCGACCGAAGCGACCGCTGGGTGCGCGAAGAGGATCGTGGTCACGCCCGAGCCGAGCCCGGGCTCGTCGGCGTGGCCGACGGCGACACCTTTGATGTCAGTAAGCAGGTTGCGCATCATCGTCGCCGTTTCGTGACATTCCGCGGTTTGCAGACGGCGCTTCCTTCGTTCTACGCAGTCCGCCCTGCGGCGAGCCGCGCCGGGTTGAGGAGATCGTTAAGGGTCGCATCGTCGAGCGAGAATTTCTCGCGCGCCAACGCCCGGATGGTGCGACCGCTGGCCAACGCCTCATGCGCGAGGCCGGCCGCCGCCTCATAGCCGATCACCGGCACCAGTGCCGTCACCGCGCCGACACTGGCCTCGAGATGCCGCGCGCACTCGGCAGGGCGCGGCGCGAGACCTTCGACGCAGCGGATGCGCAACACCGTCACCGCATTGGTGAGCAGCATCAGCGAGGCGTGGATATTGTGCGCAATCAAGGGTTCGAAGGCATTGAGCTGCAATTGCCCGCCCTCGGCGGCAAGCGTGATCGCAAGATCATTGCCGATGACCTGAAAACAAACCTGATTGACCACTTCCGGGATCACGGGGTTGACCTTTCCGGGCATGATCGACGAGCCCGGCTGCACCGCCGGCAGCGCGATTTCGGCGAGCCCGCCGCGCGGGCCCGAGGAAAGCAGGCGAAGATCATTGGCGATTTTGGAAAGCTTGGTCGCGACCCGCTTGAGCACGCCGGAAAACATCACGAACGCCCCCATGTCCCAGCTCGCTTCGACCAGATTGCCCGATTGCACCAGCGGAAATCCGCTGATCGCGGCAAGTTCGGCGATCGCGCGCGGACCATAGGCGGGATCGGCGTTGATCCTCGTCCCGATCGCGGTGCCACCGAGATTGACCTCGCAGAGCAACCGCTCGGCCTCGCCGAGACGTTGGATATCCTCGCGGATCGCGGTCGCGAAGGCGCCGAGTTCCTGGCCCAGCGTCATCGGCACGGCATCCTGCAACTGGGTGCGGCCGAGCTTGACGATCTCGGCAGTTTCGGTCGCTTTGCGCTCAAACGCCGCCGCGAGATCGGCGAGCGCGTCGGTGAGCGCGGCGCAGGAAAGCAAAACCGAAAGCCGTACCGCGGTCGGGTAGGTGTCGTTGGTCGATTGCGAGAGATTGACGTCATCATTGGGGTGGAGCGCGTGATAGGCACCGCGCCGGTGGCCGAGATGCTCAAGCGCGCGGTTCGCCAGCACTTCGTTCATGTTCATGTTGGTCGAGGTGCCGGCGCCGCCCTGAATGACATCGACCGGGAACTGGTCATGGAATTTCCCGGCGATGATCTCATCCGCCGCCGCCGCGATCGCGTGCGCCTTTTCGGGGGCGAGCTTGCCGAGCGCAAGATTGGCTCGCGCCGCCGCCTGCTTGACCATGGCGAGCGCCCGCAAGAGCGCCGGGTAATGCGAGAGCGGAACACCGGAGATTGGGAAATTCGCGATCGCGCGCGCGGTCTGCGCGCCCCAATAGGCGGCTTCCGGCACCTCGACCTCGCCGAGGCTGTCATGCTCGCGGCGTATCTCGTTCATGGCCGGCTCCCTCCGCGCATTGCTCGCGGCAAGAGATGCACAAAGAGTGTCGCCGCGACAAGCGCTATCGCGAGCGCCGAGACCGCGCCCCAGCCGCCGAGCTGCCAGGCAAGCCCGCCGCCGGCCGAACCGACCGTGCCGCCGGCGAACATCACCGTGATGAACACCGTGTTGATGCGGCTTCTGGCTTCGGGACGAAGAGCGTAGATCACGCTCTGATGGGCGATCAACGCCATTTGCACACCGAGATCGAGGAGCACGACGCCGGCGATCAGCCCGGCGAGGTGGTTGAAAGCAGCGAGGATCAGCCAGGCAAGCAGCGTGAGCCCGATGCCGAGCAGAATGACCGGGCGCGGCCCCCGCCGATCGGCGATCCGCCCGGCGAGCGGGGCGGCAAACACGCCGGCGGCACCGATCACCCCGAAGAGGCCGGCGGCAGCGCTCCCCATGGCGAAAGGCGGCGCCGCGAGATGGAGCGCAAGCGTCGCCCAAAACGCGCTGAAAGCGCCAAACAATCCCGCTTGCGCCAGCGCCGCGCGGCGAAGCGGGGCGAGATCGACGAGGAGGGCGAAGAGCGAGGCGAGCAAATGGCGATAGGCGAGCGGCGGCTTGGGCGGGATAAACGGCAATGTCACCCGCAAAAGCAGCGCAATGACGGCAACGAGCACGACCCCGGCCGCGAACACCGCCCGCCAGCCGGCCAGCGCGGCGAGCGCGCCACTGGCGACGCGCCCGAGCAGGATGCCGCTTAGAAGCCCGCTCATCACCGTCCCGACCACGGCGCCGCGCCGCGCCGGCGGCGCGAGCTCGGCCGCGAGTGGCACGATCTGCTGCGCGACCGTCGCGCCGATGCCGACCGCAACCATCGCCGCGAACAAGGCTCCCGGCCCCGGCGCCACGGCGGCGGCGGCGAGTGATGCGGCAAGCCAGGCGAGCTGGCCGAAAATCAACCCCTGCCGGCTCATGCCATCGCCAAGCGGCACCAGCAACAAAAGCCCGATCGCAAAGCCAAGCTGATTGGCCGTCGGAAGCAGGCTCACCAGTGTCGCCGCGCCGGGAAATCCCCCGCCGATCACCCCCAAAATCGGCTGCACGTAATAAATATTGGCGACCGCGCCGCCACAAGCGAACGCCATCGCGGCGAGCGCGACAGGGGAAAGCGAGCCCGCCGCGCCCGGCGCGGTGGTTTCGTGATAGGATGGCAAGGCCATGAAAAAGGATCGATTCCCGTGATGTCTGACGAACGCAGCCAGGACATAGGGCGCCGGCGCCGCTTCGCCCAGCCCCAACGGTCGGCCCGGGAGGTCGCGTTGCCATGAGCACGCTCGCCCTCGGCCTGATCGCCGCCCTCGCTTTGGCGGCTCTGGCCATCACGTTCTGGAGCCAACGCGGGCAGGCGGCGCGAACGGAGATGCTGCGCCTCAAGCTCGATCAAATTCTGGGAAGCGAGCAGACTTCCAGGGCAGCACTCGAGCAACGCCTGCGCGAGACCGAACGCGCGCTGATCGCCCCGCTCGGGGAGCTGCGCGAAATTCTCGGGCGCAGTATCGGAGACATCCGCGCGGCCCTCGCCGAGGGCCAGGAAAAAGCCTGGGAATTGCTCTCCGGCCGGCTGGACAAAATGCGCGAGGGCAATGAGGCCAAGCTCGGCGAGATCCAGAAAACCGTCAACGAACAGCTCCACGCCGCCGTCGAAGCCCAGATGACGGCGAGCTTCGCCCGCGTCACCGAGCAATTCGCCGCCGTCCAGAAAGCGATCGGCGATGTCCAGTCGGTGACCGCCGAAATCGGCGATCTCCGGCGCCTGTTCGCCAACGTAAAAACCCGCGGCGGCTGGGGCGAGGCGCAGTTGGAGGCGCTGCTCGACGATATTCTGCCCGCCGGCGGTTATCAAAAGAACGTTCGCATCGACGAGACCAGCGGCGAGGCGGTCGAATTTGCGCTGGTCATGCCGATGCGCGGCGCCATTCGCCCGCTGCTCGCGATCGACGCCAAATTCCCCGTCGAAGACTATGAGCGCATGCTGGAGGCGGCAGCATCCGGCGATCTCGAGGCCGAACGCGCCGCCCGCGCCGGGCTCGCCGCCCGGATCAAAAAGGAGGCGGAGAAAATCCGCGATAAATATATCCGCCCGCCGCGTACGGTGGAATTCGCCGTGCTCTATCTCCCGAGCGACGGGCTCTATGTCGAGGTCGCGCGCATTCCCGGCCTGATCGATGAGGTCGGGCGCCTCTGCCGCGTTCTGATCCTCGGGCCGAGCCTATTGCCGGCGCTGCTCCGCACCATCCATCTCGGCCATGTGACGCTCGCCTTGGAGGAAAAAGCCGACGAGGTGCGCGGCCTGCTCGCCGCGACGCGGAGCGAAATGCAAAAAATGGACAAAGTGCTCTCAGACCTCGCACGACAAGCGAACACCTTCGGCAATACCATCGAGAAGGCCCGCCAACGCACCCGTGTCGTCGATCGCAAGCTGCGCTCGGTGGAAACGTTGGACCCTGAACAGGCCGCCGAACGGCTCGGGATCGGCGAGGCGGTGCTCGATGACGAAGAGTAACGGGAAGCAAGGCCAGGGCCCCGCGCTGGACCCGCTGGGGCCTGAGGCCCCAGACCCCCATCCTGAAGCGGCGACGGCGCCGCCTTCGCAACGGAGATCGACGTGATGGCACGGGTTTGGGGGCTGCTCGGGGCTTTGGCTGGGTTCCTCGGGGTCGCGATGGCAGCGTATCGCGCGCATGGCGGATTCACCCCCGAACATGCCGAGCTTTTTGCCCGCGCGAGCGAAATCACGCTCTGGCACGCACCGGTTTTGCTGTTCCTCAGCCTGTGGCGCGAGCGCCAAGGCGGATGGCTCGTGGATGCGGCCGGGGCGGCGATCGCGCTCGGGATTGTTCTGTTCGCGGGCGCAGTCGCGGCGCTGGCACTCGGGCGCATCAGCCACGCAACCCTCGCCCCCTACGGCGGCAGCCTCCTTCTCCTCGGCTGGGCGCTGATCGCGGTGGCGAGCTTACGTCGGTGAGGCGGCCTCAATCCCATTTTGGCGCAAACGGCGGGTTGACGCAGCGCTGGGTCTTGGGGAGGGCCTTGATGCGGGCGCGATCATCGTCGTCAAGGGTGATGTTCCAGGCGGCGAGATTGGCCGCTTGGCTCTCGCGCCGCCCAGCTTTCGGGATCACCGCGATAGCGGGCTGATCGAGGAGCCATTTGAGGGCCACCTGCGCCGGTGTCGCCCCGTGTTTTTTGGCGATCTCGGCGAGCGTCGGGTGTTCGGCGAGCCGGCCTTGCGCAAGCGGGCAATAAGCGGTGACGAACAGCCCCTTCTCGCGAGCGTAAGTCAGCACTGCCGATTGGTCGAGCAGGACATGATATTCGATCTGGTTGCAGACGATCGGCGCCCGCACCGTCTCCACCGCCTCGCGCAGCAGCGCGGTCGGGAAATTGGAAACACCGATCGCCCGCGTCAGCCCTTCGTCGCGCAGCCGCACCATGGTCTCGAGCGCCGCGGGCAGATCCATCCCCGGCGCCGGCCAGTGGATCAGATAAAGATCGAGATGATCGAGCCGAAGCGCTCGCAAAGAGGCCTCACAGGCGCGCCGGATGCCATCCGGCGTCAGATGCTCCCACCACACCTTGCTGGTGACGTGAAGATCATCGCGCGTGATCCCCGAGGCCGCGACCGCGGCACCGATCTCCGCCTCATTGGCATACATCTCGGCGGTGTCGATATGGCGATAGCCGAGCGCGAGCGCTTGCGCGACGGCCGCGCGGCAAGCCTCCCCTTGCAGGCGGAACGTGCCGAGGCCGAGCCGGTCCATGCGCAAGCCGCCGGCGGTGATTTTTTCCATGAAAACCCTTTCGATACGACAAAGACCGTTGCCCGTTCAAAGGGGTAGCGGAAAATTGGCGCATCTTCAAGGCAACGGCATGGACGTCTCGGAGCAATCGGGAAAAAGGGTTTGCGACACGCCATGAATGACAACAGCGCCTCTCACCCGACGACGCGCAGACGCTGCCGCGGCTCGGCGATCGCGCGGTAG
>NZ_JBMFWJ010000041.1:0-25288 GCF_049965395.1 Acidibrevibacterium sp. | reverse complement strand
GGTGACCGCCCCGCAGACCGGCACCGAGACGCGGGTCGGCAATCAATTCTCCCCTTATAGCGAGTATTTCGACGGCACCATCTCCAACCTCGCGATCTATGCCGGCCAGCCGACGGTGCCGGAGCCGGCCTCCGCGAGCCTGCTCGGCGCCGGCCTCGCGGGTCTGGCGCTGCTCCGCCGCCGCAAGGCCGTGTAAGACGAGGGTTCAGCCCGTTTGCTGCCCGCGCCGGTCGATGACGCGGCGCGCCTTGCCGAGCGAGCGCTCGATACTGCCCGGGGCGACGATAGCGACGCTCGCGGTGACGCCGATGGTGTCCTTGATGTGGTGGGCGAGGTTCACGTCCTCGCCGGCGAGCGCCGGCGTGCCCCAGGCATCGGGCTCCGCCTCGATCCGCACCGCCATCGCGTCCATTCTTCCCTCCCGGGTCAACTCGATCTGATAATGCCCGGTGAGAAAGGCCGAGCGCAGCAGGATTTCCTCGATCTGGCTCGGAAAGACATTGACGCCGCGAAGGATGATCATGTCATCCGAGCGGCCTTGGATGCGTTCCATTCGCCGAAAACTCCGCGCCGTGCCGGGGAGAAGCCGGGTCAAATCGCGCGTCCGGTAGCGGATCACCGGCATCGCTTCCTTGGTGAGGGAGGTGAGAACGAGTTCGCCGCGTTCGCCATCGGGAAGGACCGCGCCGCTCTCGGGATCGATGATCTCGGGATAGAAATGGTCTTCCCAGAGATGAAGCCCGTCCTTGGTTTCAACGCATTCGGACGCCACCCCCGGCCCCATCACCTCGGACAGCCCGTAAATATCGACGGCATGAATGTCGAACGCCGCCTCGATCTCGGCGCGCATCGCCTCCGACCAGGGCTCGGCGCCGAGGATCGCGACCTTGAGCGAGGTCGCGCGTGGATCCCGCCCTTGGCGGCGGAATTCATCGAGGATCGCGAGCAGATAGCTCGGTGTCACGGTGATGATGTCAGGGGCGAAATCGGCGATGAGCTGCACCTGCCGCTCGGTCATCCCGCCCGAGACCGGCACCACGACGCAGCCGAGATGCTCGGCCCCGGCATGAAGGCCGAGCCCGCCGGTAAAAAGACCATAGCCATAGGCGTTGTGCAGCATCATCCCCGCCCGCCCGCCGGCAGCAACGATCGAGCGGGCGACCAGCGCCGCCCAGATATCGAGATCGCCCCGGGTATAGCCGACCACGGTCGGCTTGCCGGTGGTGCCGGAGGAGGCATGGATACGCGCCAGGGCCGCGCGCGGCACCGCGAACAGGCCGAACGGATAGGTTGCGCGAAGATCGGCCTTGGTCGTCATCGGGAAGTGCGCGAGATCCTCCAGCGTCCGGCAATCCTCGGGATGAACACCGGCGGCCTCGAACGCGGCGCGGTAATGCGGCACGTTCGCGTAGGCCTCGGCGAGCGTCTTTTTGAGGCGCGCGAGCTGGAGTGCTGCGATTTCATCGCGCGAGGCGATCTCGATCGGCGCCAGATCGGCGCGGTTGGGGCCGAGATCAGGGCGTGGCATCGGTGGCCTCCTCGGGAAAAAACCGCTCGCCGATGCGCCGCGACTGGCCGCGAAACTCGGCAATAACGGTGCCGTCGGACGTGCGGACGGTGACGTCGTAAATGCCGCTGCGCCCGGCGTCACTCCGTTTCACCGCCTCCGCCTCCAGGCGCTCGCCGCGCCGCGCCGGGCGGAGGAAGGTGATCGCGCAGTGCTGGGCGAGCGCCTTTTCGTTTTCGCTGTTGCAGGCGAAGGCGAAGGCGGAATCGGCGAGGAGGAAGATGAACCCGCCATGGCAGGTGCCATGCCCGTTCACCATCTCGGCACGGATCGTCATGGCAAGGCGCGCCTCTCCGGGGGCGACGGCCAGGATCTCCATGCCGAGCGCGCGACTCGCTTGGTCGTCCCGCCACATCGCCTCGGCGCAGGCGCGCGCGAGCGCATCCGCCCGCGTCATCACGCCCGGCCCGTAAAGCGCGGCGGCCGCTTCTCGAGGAACGCGCGCGCCCCCTCGGCATAATCGCCACTGCGCCCGGCCTCGCGCTGAAGATCGCGCTCCAAGGCGAGCTGGGTCTCGAGATCATTCTCCGCCGATGCCAGCAGCGCCCGCTTGATGAGGCCGAGCGTCGCGGTCGGCTGCGCGGCGAGGTGGGCTGTGATCGCCTCGGCTTCGGCCATCAGCGCCGCGTCTTCGACCATCCGCCAGATCAACCCCCAGGCGGCGGCCTGCTCGGCGCTGATCTTCTCGGCGAGCAACGCCAGCGCCCGCGCCCGTGCGTCGCCCACCAGACGCGGCAACGCCCAGGTGCCGCCGGCATCGGGAATGAGGCCGATACGCGCGAACGCCTGCACGAAGGAGGCCGAGCGCGCGGCGAGCACGATATCGCAGGCGAGCGCGAGATTGGCGCCGGCGCCGGCGGCGATGCCGTTGACCGCGCACACCACCGGCAGTGGATGGCGGCGGATGAGCAGAATCAGCGGGTTGTAAAGCTCTTCCACCAAGGCGCCGAGGTCGGCGGTCGCGGTATCGAGGGTATTGACCGCCGCGAGATCCTGCCCGGCGCAAAACCCGCGCCCGGCGCCGGTGAGCAGCACCGCCCGGCAAGCGCGGTCATCGGCCGCGTTCTCGAACGCGGCACGCAGCGCGCGCAGCATCGGGGCGGTGGTGGCATTGAGTTTGTCCGGCCGGTTGAGCGTAATGACACGATAGCCGGTGCGTTCGGCGACGCTGATGTCCGTCATCCCCGTTCCCTCTTTTCCTTTGACGGATGAGGGTATCAGAATCCGACCGCGACGCGAAGGCCGGCATGGGCGACGCCGCCCGGCCGCAGCGGCTACTGCGCGGGAGTGATGCTGGGAGGAGCGGCGGGGGCAAGGGGCGCTGGCGGCGGGGGGGTTGCCGGCACCGCCGCCGCGTCCTGCGCCGCGGTCACCCCCTCTGACGTTGCTGCGGCGGCGACCGGGGCCGCCGCCGGCACCGGCTTGACCGGCTCCTTCGCCTTGGCGACCTCGGTCGCGGGATCGACCGGCACGATATAATCCGGCACGATCCGCGCCTGATTGCCGGCGATGACGAGGACGTGCTGGCCGATGGCGAGCGGCACCTCGTCCTTCTGCGTCACCGAAACCAGCTCGCCAGTGGTCTTGCGGACGATATATTCGAACGCCTTGGTATCAGTCACCGTATGCTCTGCGCCGGCCCCGACCAGCCCGCCGAGCATGGTGCCGCCGACGGTGCCGAAAGCCTGGCCGAGCGAACTGCCCGGCACCTGGCTGCCGACGATGGCGCCCATCGCGCCGCCGGTCACCGCGCCGACGGTTTCGGACGAGCTGATCTTGATTTCACGCACCCCAACGACGACGCCCTGCGCGACCTTATTGGCCTGCTGCACGGCGGTCGTCGCATAGGTGTTGGGTGAATATGAGCCGCCGCAGCCGGCGAGCGCCGCCAATAAAAGCGCCGCCGGAATACGGGCGGCAAAACGTGCCATCATCGATCGTCCCTCGGATCCGGTGCCGCCGGTAAATAGGATTTTCGTCTGCCGATGTCATCTCCGCCAGGCGCATCGGACGGCGTCATCCGACGCATGCCGGAATTGCGCGGCTGACTTGCCGGCGCCCACATTTGGCCGCAGACTCGCCACCGGGAGAAACGCAATGAGCGACACGGTTCTCGACGTCAAGGGATTACGCTGCCCGCTGCCGGTGTTGCGGGCCAATCGGGTGCTGCGCGGGCTCGCGCCCGGCGCCCAGCTGCGCGTGCTCGCGACCGATCGCGCCTCGGTCGCCGATTTTCAGGCATTTTGCCGCGAAACCGGCCATGCTTTGGTCGCCTTCAGCGAGGAGGCCGGGGTGTTCCGCTTCCTCATCCGCCGCCGCGCCGACGAGCCTGCAAAAAGCCAAGAAAACCCGGAGGCACGGCCATGAGCGTCGCCCTGTTCACCCATCTCGCCTGCCTCGACCACGACCCCGGCGGCTGGCACCCGGAATGCCCCGATCGCCTGCGCGCCGTGCTCCGCGCCTTGGAGGCGCCGGAATTCGCCTCCTTGCTGCGCGAGGAGGCGCCGCCGGCGCGCCATGAGCAGCTCACCCGCGTCCACGGCGCCGACTACGTCGCCGCCATTCTCGCAACCCGCCCGGCGGCGGGTGAGATCGTGCCGTTCGATGCCGACACGGTGATGAGCCGCGGCAGTGCCGAAGCCGCGTTGCGCGCCGCCGGCGGCGCGGCGGCGGCGGTGGATGCGGTGATGGAGGGCTGGGCACGCGCCGCCTTCGTCGCCGTCCGCCCGCCCGGGCATCACGCCGAGCCCGGCCGCGCGATGGGCTTCTGCTTCTTCAACAACGCCGCCATCGCCGCGCAGCAAGCGCGCGCGCGCTGGGGCCTGCGGCGGGTCGCGGTAGTCGATTTCGACGTCCATCACGGCAACGGCACCGAAGCCGCCTTCGCCGCCGATCCCGATCTGTTTTATGCCTCGAGCCACCAATATCCCTGCTATCCCGGCACGGGTGCGGCGCGCGGCATCGCCGATCACATCGTCAATGTGCCGCTTGCGCCGGGGAGCGACGGCGGCAATTTCCGCACCGCGTGGGAGGGGGTCATTCTGCCCGCGCTCGATGCCTTCGCCCCCGAATTACTCATCATCTCAGCCGGGTTCGACGCCCATCACGCCGACCCGCTCGCCGAATTGCGCCTGACTGAGCGCGATTTCGCCTGGGTTAGCGAAAAACTTGTCGCCTGCGCCAAAACCCACGCCCGCGGGCGCATCGTCTCGGTGCTCGAAGGCGGCTACAATCTCGAAGCCCTTGCCGCCTCGGCGGCCGTCCATATCAGGGCGTTGATGGGGATCTAAAGCGGTTCTTTTTTGAAAAAAAGAACCAAAAAACTTATATCTGTTGGGCAGTGCTTGCAGCACTGCCCGCTCCGAGAAAACGGGAAGAGATCTTTTTGCTTCTTTTTCGGAAGTCAAAAGAAGATTTTTGTTTATTTCCTTCTCTTTGCCCTAAGCCCCAACACCCCTTAAAGAGGGCGGGTCATGTCCGATCGCGTTTCCCCATCTCCGATCACCATCGAAACCTACACCGGGGCGGCGCTCGCGCCGTTTCTCGGCGATCTCGCGCGCCTTCGCATCACGGTCTTTCGCGCCTTTCCTTATCTTTATGAGGGCGATGAGGCGTATGAGCGCGGCTATCTCGAAACCTATGTCAAAACACCGCACGCGGCGGTCATTCTGGCGCGCGCGGGCGGGCGCGTCATCGGGGCTGCGACCTGCCTTCCGCTTGCCGCCGAGAGCGCGAACGTGCAAGCGCCGTTTCGCGCCCGCGGCCTTGCGCCCGAGCGGTTTTTCTATTTCGGCGAGTCGGTGCTTTTGGCAGACTATCGCGGCCAGGGCATCGGCGTTGCGTTTTTCACCGCCCGCGAGGCCCATGCCCGCGCGGTCTCGAACGCCGATTTCGCGACGTTCTGCGCCGTCCAGCGCCCGCCCGACCATCCAGCGCGGCCGCGGGACTATGTCCCGCTCGATTCCTTCTGGCGCAAACGCGGTTTCACCCCGCGCCCCGATCTCTCCTGCGTGATGCGCTGGCGGGAAGTGGGTGCCACGGAGGAAAGCGAGCATCGTCTCGGCTTCTGGGTCAAATCTCTCACCGGCGCGGCCCTGCCGTGAGCGCGCCGGCCCCGCTCACCCTCGCGCTGGCACAGTATCCGATCGAGCGTGTCGCCGGCGTTGCCGGGTTCGCGGCAAAGCTCGACCGTCTCGCCGGCGAGGCCAAGGCACGCGGCGCCGATCTTCTGATGCTCGGCGAATATGCCGCGGTCGAGATCGCCGGTACTGCGGCCCGCGCTCCCGATGTCGCCGCCGAACTCGCGCTCGTCACCGCCGCCGCCGAGGCATTGATCGCCGCGATGCGCGAGTGCGCCCGCAGTCATCGCCTGTGGTTGCTGCCCGGCACTCTGCCGATGGCGGAGGCCGGCATCATTCTGAACCGCGCGCCGCTGATCGACGAGCGGGGTGGGATCGCGTTCCAGGAAAAACGGGTGATGACCCGGTTCGAGGCCGAAGAATGGCGGGTTTCGCCGGGGGCACCGCCGGCGGTCTTTGAAACCCGCTGGGGTCTGCTTGGCATTGCGATCTGCTATGATGTCGAATTCCCGCCCCTGGTGCGCGCCCAGGTCGAGGCGGGGGCGTGGCTCATTCTCTGCCCGAGCTGCACCGATACGATCGCCGGCTTCAACCGCGTGCGGCTCGCGGCGCGCGCCCGTGCCCTGGAAAACCAATGCTACGTCGCGATCGCGCCGACTGTCGGGCTTGCGCCCTGGTCGGCGACCCTCGATGTCAATCGCGGCTATGCCGGCGCCTTCGGGCCGGTCGATCGCGGCTTTCCCGAGGATGGCGTTCTCGCCCGTGGCGCGCTCGATGCCCCGGACATGGTCATCATCCACCTCGATCCGGCACGGCTTGCGCGGGTGCGAGCCGACGGCGGGGTGCGCAACCACGCCGATTGGCCGGCGCCGGTGCCCGCCCCCGCGCGCCTTTGCCCACGCTGAGCGCGGCGCTGCGCGATGCCGCTGATCTATCTTCTCGCCGGCGAGCATAGCGGCGACGTGCTCGGGGCGCGGCTGATGGCGGCGCTGCGCGCAGCGCGGCCGGATCTCGATTTCGCCGGCATCGGCGGGCCGCGCATGGCGGCGCTTGGATTTTCCAGCCTGTTTCCGATGCACGAACTCGCGGTCATGGGGCTGGTCGAAATCGTGCCGCGGCTTTGGCGACTGCGCCGGCGGATGGCCGAGACGGTGGCCGATATCGCGGCCCGCCGCCCCGCGATCGTGGTGACGATCGACAGCCCCGGTTTCGCCCTTCGTCTGCTGCGCCGGATCGCGCCGCTTGGCGTCAAGCGCGTCCATTACGTCGCACCCCAAGTCTGGGCCTGGCGCGAGAGCCGGGTGCGGCACTTTCCCGGGCTTTGGGACCGCCTCCTCTGCCTCTTGCCGTTCGAGCCCGACTATTTCGCGCGCTTTGGCCTCGATGCCCGTTTCGTCGGCCACCCGGTTTTGGAATCGGGCGCCGATCAGGGCAATGGTGCGCGGTTTCGCGCCGCCCACGGCATCGCCGCCGACGCACCTTTGGTGATCCTGATGCCCGGCAGCCGGCCGAGCGAGGCCGGGCGGCTCCTGCCGGTCTACGGCCAAACGGTCGCACGGCTCGCCGCGCGGTTTCCGGACCTCGTCCCGGTCGTGCCGGCGGCGGGCGCGGTTGCGCAAGCGGTCGCGCGGGCGGCCGCCAACTGGCCGCGCCAGCCGCTCGTGGTGAGCGAGATCGCCGGCAAGCATGATGCCTTCGCCGCGGCCAGCGCGGCGCTGACCAAATCCGGTACCTCGACCCTGGAATTGGCACTCGCCGCCGTGCCGATGGCGGTGACCTACCGCGTCAATGCGCTCACCGCGATGATCGCGCGGCGGCTGATCCGCGTCCCACACGTCGCGATGGTCAATCTGCTCGCCGGGCGCGAGGTGGTGCCGGAATTGCTGCAGGAGAATTGTTCGCCTGAACGCCTGGCCGCGACGGTTGCAGGCCTGATCACCACGCCGGCGCTGGCGGCGGCGCAGCGTGAGGCGTTTCGCGCCGTGCTCGCAACCCTGCGCCCGCCTGCCGGCCTGCCCTCAGAAGCCGCCGCCGCTGCCGTCCTCGAGAGTCTGGAGCAAGCCTGAGGCGAGGGCGACGGCGCGCGAGGCCGCCATGCTTTCGGCGACCGCAAGGGCTGCGGCCAGCGCCCGCCGCCCGGCGGCGGCATCGACGACGACCGGCGCGCCATCGAGGATCGCGGCGATAAAGGCGGCGTGTTCGGCTTCGAGCGCGTCATGCTCACGCCAGCTCGTCTCCTCGATGCGATAGCCCTGCCCGCCGGGGATCGGGAGACCCCGCTCGCGCCCGATCAGCATCAATTTGCGGTCGACGAAATTGATCGACATATAGCCCTTTTGCGCGAACAGCCGCATCTTGCGCTCGGTTTTGAGCGAAATCCGGCTCGCCGTGATGGTCGCGACAGCGCCGTTTTCGAACCGCACGCGGGCATTGGCGATGTCCTCGTGGGCGCTCGCGATCGGCGCGCCGACCGCATCGATGCTGGCGATCTCGCTTTGCACCAGGGCGAGCACGAGATCGAGATCGTGGATCATGAGGTCGAGGATGACCGAGACATCGGTGCCGCGCGGCTTGAAGGGCGCGATGCGGGTCGCCTCGATATAAAGCGGGTTTTGCATCCGTACCGCGACCGCCGCGTATTCGGCGCTATAGCGCACCAGATGCCCGACCTGGAGCACGCGCCCGCCGGCTTTGGCGCGGGCGGCGAGTTCGTCCGCCTGGTCGAGGCTGGCGGCGATCGGCTTTTCCACCAGCACGTGCTTGCCCGCCGCAAGCGCTTCCGCGGCAAGCGCGAAATGCGCCTCTGCTGGCGCTGCGATGACGACGGCATCGGAGGCAGCGAGGAGATCTTTGAGCGCGAGCGCCGGCGCGCGCGTCTCGCGCGCCAGCGCTTGCGCCCGCGCCGGATCGGTATCGGTGACGCCGGCGAGCACGGAGCGCTTGGCGGCAGCGAGTTTGAGGGCGTGAAACCGCCCGAAATGCCCGGCCCCGATCACCCCGACCCTTACCACGCCGCTGCCCTCCGCCATTGCGTGGATCATCGGTAGCAGTCTTGGCGAATAGGGGCCAGAGATGCCTCGCATCGCGGCGGTTACGCGCCGGGTTGCAATCCTCCTTGCGGCTCGTCATTCTCCGCCGCCATTCGCGAGGGGAGTCCGCCATCCGCCATGCTCAGCTTCAGCCGCCTCAAAATCACGCTGATCCTTGGAATCTGCGTCCTTGGCGCGCTGTTCTGCTTGCCCAATGTCATCCGCGCGCCCGCCCCTTGGCTCCCCTGGCGGCAGGTCCATCTCGGACTCGACCTACAAGGGGGCAGCTATCTGCTTTTGGAAGTCGATACCAAGGCGGTGCTGCGCGAGCGGCTCGAAGGGCTCGTCGATACCACGCGGCGCACACTGCTTGCCGCCAATATCGGCTATCTCCGCCTCGGCGCCGAGCCCGACCAGAACCGCGTCGTCTTCCATCTTCGTGACCCGGCGCAGCAGGCGCAAGCGCTCGCCGCGTTGCGCACGGCGCTTGGCCTCGGCCAGGCGAACACGGCGCCGGGGCAGGAGGAGGTGAGCGTCGCGCCCTTCGCGACTGACGCGATCGCGCTTACGCTCTCGCCGGTCGCGATCACCGAGCGGGCCAACGCCGCGATCACGCAATCGATCGAGATCGTCCGCCGGCGCATCGATGAAACCGGCGTGATCGACCCCGAAATCGCCCGCCAGGGCGACGACCGCATCATCGTCCAGCTCCCCGGCATCTCGGACCCCGAGCGGATCAAAGCGTTGCTCGGCCAGACCGCGAAAATGACTTTCCATCTGCTCGATGCCGAGGCCAATCCCGCCGCCGGCCCGGCGCCGCCGGGGGTCGAGTTCCTGCCGCTCGCCGACCAGCCGGGGGCGAAACTCCCGGTCAGGAAGCATGTCGAGGTCGATGGCGCCAATCTCACCGACGCCCGCGCCGGCCAGAACCCGCAGACCGGGGACTGGGTGGTGAATTTCACCTTCGACAGCATCGGCGCCCGGCGTTTCGCCGACACCACCCGCGCCAATGTCGGCAAACCCTTCGCCATCGTCCTCGACAACAAGGTGATCAGCGCCCCCGTCATCCGCGAGCCGATCACCGGCGGGCGCGGCCAGATTTCGGGCCGGTTCGATGCCAAGACCGCGACCGATCTCGCGCTTCTGCTTCGCGCCGGGGCACTCCCCGCGCCGCTCACCGTCGTCGAGGAGCGGAGTGTCGGGCCGGAACTCGGCGCCGATTCGATCCGCGCCGGGGCGATCGCGCTCGCCGTCGGCTTCGTCCTCGTCATCGCCTTCATGGCGGTGTTTTATGGGCTGTTCGGCTGGATCGCCAATCTCGCGCTGGTCGCCAATCTGATCCTGATGCTCGCTGTCCTCTCACTTCTGCAGGCAACGCTGACGCTCCCCGGCATGGCCGGCATCCTGCTCACACTCGGGATGGCGGTCGATGCCAACATTCTGATCAACGAGCGCATCCGCGAGGAGGTGAAGAATGGCCGGACGCCGCTTGGCGCCTTGGAGGCCGGATTTTCCCGCGCCTACAGCACCATTCTCGACAGCAACGTGACGGCACTGCTCGCCCATGTCATGCTGTTCGTCTTCGGCACCGGCCCGGTGCGCGGCTTCGCCGTCACCATCACCGTCGGCATCGTGACGACATTATTCACCGCGACATTGCTCGCCCGCCTGATCATGGTGCGCTGGTATGCCGCGACGCGCCCCGCCCTTCTGCCGGTATAATCCCATGTTTTTGCGCCCGCTGTTTCGTATCGTCCCCGATGGCACCAAGATCGCCTTCATGCGCGGGCGGTTTCTCGGCCTATTAGTCTCGGCCCTGCTCTCCAGCCTCTCCGTCGTGCTGTTTTTCTATCCCGGGCTCAATCTCGGGATCGATTTCCGGGGCGGCATCGTGATCGAGGCGAAGACGCCGGGGCCGGCGGATTTCGCCAAAATCCGCACCGCCCTCGCCGGCCAGCGCATCACCGGCGCTGGCGTGCAGCGCTTCGGCGGGCCGGACGACATCCTGATCCGGCTCGAAAACCCGAAAAGCGAAACCGCGACCCAGGCCAGCGCCGATCGCGTCCGCGCCGCCCTCGCCCAGGCTTTTCCCGGCACCAAGGTGATGCGCGTCGATGCCGTGGGCTCGAGCGTTTCGGCGGAACTTTTCAGGAACGGCATGCTGGCGCTGGCCATCAGCCTGGTCATGATCCTCGCCTATATCTGGTTCCGCTTCGAGTGGGAGTTCGCGGTCGGCGCGGTGGTGACGCTGCTGCTCGACATCACCAAAACCATCGGCTTCCTCGCCATCACCCGCCTTCCCTTCGATCTCGTGATGGTCGCGGCGATCCTCACCATTCTCGGCTATTCCACCAACGACAAGGTCGTGGTCTATGACCGGGTGCGCGAAAACCTACGTAAATACAAGACCATGCCGCTCCGCGCGCTGATCGATCTCTCGATCAACGAAACCCTGAACCGCACCCTCGGCACCTCGATGACGGTGTTCCTCGCGAGCCTGCCGCTCGCGCTCTTTGGCGGCAGCACGCTTTCGGCGTTTGCCTGGACGATGCTGTTTGGCATCATCGTCGGCACCTCGTCCTCGATCTTCATCGCCGCCCCCATCCTGCTCTTCCTCGGCGAACACCGGCTGCGCAAAGATGCCCACGCCCCGCGCCCGGCCAAACCCACCGCCGCTCGCCTCAAGGGGGGCACCTGAGGGAGGGCCTGCCGAGCGGCGGCGCCCCTCGGCGTTAGTTTATTTTTCATCTCATGTGCCGATCATCGCGGCATGGAGAACTCGCCCGAGATCTGCACGCTCAGCCATCCGGTCTTCAAACGCTTCGGCCTCCCGGTGTTCCAGCGCGCCGAAACCGATGGCGAAGCGGTGATGACGGTGCCGCTCGGCGAAAAGAACGTCTCGCTGCCGCTCCGCGCCCTGCGGCGGGAATTTTCCATCGCCGCCAATACCCCGGATGGCCGCGTGCTCGACCTGATCGTCGCGGCCCTCGATTTCGTCACCCAGATCCGGCTCGGCGATCCCTTTCCCGCCGAGATCCTGACCGGGGAAGCGAGTTGGGAGCCCGCCCCGGTGCATTTCCAGATCGCTCTCGCCCGGCTCCGCCTCGCCCTCGTCGCCTGGATCACCGATGGCGCGGAAACCGGCAAATCCACCGATCCCGCCGCTCTTCTGGCGATGGTCGAGGATCCCGCCTTCCGCCCGCGCATCCAGGAAGCCTTCGAACGCGCGGCAGCGGCGCTCGGCCTCGCCGGCCCCGACGCGGTGGTCGAGGCGATCGAGACGCTCGCCCAGGAACTCGCCTATGTCGAGGCATTGCGCGCCCGCTTGCTGGTGCGCAGCCAAGACGTCCTGCGCAAGGTCAGCGAAATCCAGTCTCATTGGCGCGGTGATACCTCACACGGCGAAACCATTTCCCAGGTGCAGCGCCTGCTCCTCCGCGCGGTGCGCCAATTCACCACCCGCTTCGAGGAACTCGATGCCCAAACCGGCGAAGTCATCGCAGCCCTTCGCAACGATGAGAACCAGAGGAGCTTCATCCGCGCCAACCGTGACTGGCTCTACCAATGCTTTCGCGGCTGGGAGCCGATCCTCGACGCCTGGGCCGACACCAATGAGATCACCGACCGCGACCAATGGGGACTGATCGAACGCACCTACCGCTTCCTCGCCCCCCGTTACATGACGGTCAAGGAATGGACCTCGGAAAGCCAAGCCACATCGCGGAAAAAAGCCCGCGCGCAAATGGTGTGGTAACGATATCAGGGAAAGAATTGTTCTTTTTTGAAAAAAGAACCAAAAACGTTCCTACCGTAGCTTTTCTCATTTAAGCGCCTCTGCCAAAATCTGCACCGAGTGCACCGCCCGGCGCCCCGCGAGATCGGCGATCTGATGGCGGCAAGACGTGCCATCGGCGACGATAACATCCTCCTCCGCCGCCTTGCGCACCGCCGGCAATAGCGCCGCCTCCGCCATCGCCCGCGAGATTGCGGCGGTTTCGGTCTGGTAGCCGAAACTCCCGGCCATGCCACAACAGGACGAAGTAATCGGCGCGACGGTGAGCCCAGGGATGCGCCCCAGCATCGCCAAAGTCGCCGGCCAGGCGCCATGCGCTTTCTGATGGCAATGGCCATGGACATGCGCCGTCGTCGCCATCGCCGAGAAGGGAAGCGAGGGGCATCTCTCTTCGAGGAACTCCGGCAAGAGCCGCGCCCGGGCGGCAAGATCGCGCGCCGCATCTCCCGGGAGCAGGGCCGAATACTCGTCGCGGAGCGTGAGCAAGCAGGAGGGTTCGAGGCCAACCACCGGCTCGTCGCCGGCGCAAGCCGCGATCACCCGCGACGCCGCCCGCCGCGCTGCTGCGAGCCGGCCGGCGGCGAGTTCCGTCCGCCCACAGCAAAGCGGGCCGCCCGGTGCCCGCGCAACCACCGGGCGAAACCCGGCAGCCCGCAGAACACGCACAGCGGCGCGCAGATTTTCCGGCTCGAAATAGCGGTTGAACGTATCGGCGAGCAGCCAGACCTTCGGCCCATCCCCCGCCGGCGCCTCGTGGTCGCGAAACGCATCGCGGCGGAAGGCGGGAAGCCGGCGATCAGGCGCGAAGCCGAGCCGCCGCCGGGTGAGGGAAAGTCCGGCCAGAGCGTTCGCGACCGGCGCCACCTTCGCCGCGAGCGGGGCCAGACGCGGCAGCGCCGCGAGCAGCCGGGCACGAAGCGGAATCCCCTGCCGCTCGGCGCGCGCGGCGAGCACTTCGAGCTTCATCCGCGCCATATCAACCCCGGTCGGGCATTCCCGCCGGCAGGCCTTGCACGAAACACAAAGCGCCATCGCTTCGGCAAGCGCGTCCGACGCCATGGCATCGGCACCGAGCTGGCCGGAGAGGGCGAGGCGGAGCGTATTGGCGCGCCCGCGCGTCAGATGCTGCTCATCGCGGGTCACGCGATAGCTCGGGCACATCGCGCCGGCCTCAAACCCCCGGCAGGTGCCATTATTGTTGCACATCTCGGTAGCCCCCAGGAGACCACCGGGATGCTCCGACCAGTCGAGCTTGGCGGTGAAAGCGGGATCCGGGCCATACCCGGGCGGCGTGCGGAATAAGCTGCGATCATCCATCCGCGGGGCGCGAACGATGCGGCCCGGATTGAAGAAACCCGCGGGGTCGAAAGCGTCCTTCACGGCCTCGAAGGCGCGAACGATGCGCGGCCCGAACATCGCTTCATGAAATTCGGAGCGGACGATGCCATCGCCATGCTCGCCGCTATGCGAGCCGCGATAGGCGCGCACCAGGGCGAAACATTCCTCGGCGATGGCGCGAAACCGCCGGACATCGCCCACATCCTTCATGCTGAGAACCGGGCGAACATGCAGACACCCGACCGAGGCATGCGCATACCAGGTGCCGCGCGTGCCATGGCGCTCGAGGATTTCGTTCAGCCGCTCGGTGTAATCGGGGAGATCGGCGAGATCGACGGCGGTATCCTCGATCACCGAAACCGGCTTCCTGTCTCCCTTCATCGACATCATGATGTTGAGCCCGGCTTCGCGCACTTCGGCGATCGCCACCTGGAAGGCCGGCTTGGTTGCCGCAACCACCGCGCCGGGATGGCCGAGATCGGCCATCATCGTCTCGAGATCCGCGAGTTTGGCGAGAAGCGGCGCATCTTCATGGCCGTGGAATTCGACGATGAGCAGGCAATCCGTCCCCGGCTGCACCATCCGCTCGATGGTCGGGCGAAAGATCGCGATCGAGCGGCCGAGATCGATCATCGTGCGATCGACGAGTTCCACCGCCTCCGGATCTAGCGTCACGAGATGGGATGTTGCCGCCATCGCCGCGCGGAAATTGGGAAACTGGCAAAGACCCAGCACCTTGCGCGGCTTGATCGGCGCGAGTTTGAGCGTCAGCGTCGCCGAAAATGCGAGCGTCCCCTCCGAACCGACCAGGAGGCGAGCGAGATTGCCGCGGCCTGCCGCGCGCGCCGCCGGCGTCAGCGCATCGATGTTATAGCCGCCGACGCGGCGGAGCTGGCGCGGAAAACGGGAGGCGATCTCGCTTGCCTCAGCGGCCCCAAGCGCCCGCAAGCGCGCGATCAGCGCCGCCGGCTCGGCGCTGTCCTCGGCGAAGCGGGCGCGCGTGCCATCGGCGAGAATGGCCTCGATCGCGAGCACGTTGTCCGCCATCAGCCCATAGCGGATCGATTTGGCGCCGCAGGAATTATTTCCCGCCATGCCGCCGATGGTGGCGCGGGTGTGCGTTGAGGGATCGACCGGGAAAAACAGGCCGTGTTCGCGCAACGCTGCGTTGAGATGGCTCAAGACCAACCCGGGCTCGACCACCGCCGTCCCCGCTTCGGGGTCGATCGCAAGGATGCGGCGGAGATATTTGCTGCTATCGAGCACCAGCGCCCGGTTCACCGTCTGCCCGCACTGGCTGGTGCCGCCGCCGCGCGCGAGCAGCGGCACCCCCGCCTCGCGCGCGATCGCCATCGCCGCCTCGACATCGGCCAGGGTTTTGGGCACGACGACGCCGACCGGCATGACCTGATAGATCGAGGCGTCGGTGGCGTAGCGGCCGCGGCTTGCGGCATCGAACAATACCTCGCCCGCGACCTCGGCGCGCAGCCTTGCGGCAAGAGGAGATTTCTCCCAACGGCTCTCGGGCAAAAGCGGCGCGTTCATGCGCCGATCCTAAGCGCTCGTCGGGCCGCAGCAAGAGAGAAAAGTTGTTCTTTTTCCAAGAAAAATAACCAGCGGGAGGGTTCGCCACGGTCTCGGCGCGGCCCCTGGCCCCTTTACCGCCGCATGACAGGAACGTCATTGCGCGGTTTTCACCGCCTCGTCACCGCAAGGATCACCCGCCTCCGCCACCATGGCCTTCGTCGTGGCACGGCCACGTTTTTGTTTGAGGAACACGCGATGTCAATGCAAGACCACATCCACCAGACCGCAGGCGCCACCCCGGCCGCGAAGGGACTGATGCGCCGCCGTCAACCGCGCCTTAGCAGCCTCCTCGCCGCCGTCCTGCTCGCCGGCACCGCGCTCGGCGGCTATGCGATGGCCGAGCGCAGCCCGGCACAGGCCGGCGAAACCGCCCCGGCCCAAACCGGGCCGCTACCAGCGGCGCCGGCGCATGCGAACCCGGCAGCCCTGCCCGATTTCTCCGATCTCGTAAGCCGGGTCAAACCGGCGGTGGTCTCCATCACCACCCGCTTGCAAGCGAGTGCGGCCGATGATGAGGGGCCGATGCCTTCGCCCTTCCCGATGGCGCCAAACGGGATGACCCCGGACGGCATGCCCGCCCATAAGCACATGATCGAGGCGCGCGGCTCGGGCTTCATCGTCAGCCCCGACGGCATCATCGTCACCAATAACCATGTCGTGCACGAGGCGAAATCGGTGACGGTGACGCTGAGCGACGGCAGCGAATTGCCGGCCGAGGTCGTCGGCCGTGATGCGCGCACCGATCTCGCCGTGCTGCGCGTCAAAGCCGAACATCCTCTGCCTTATGTCACGCTCGGTGACTCGAGCGCGGTCAAGCCCGGCCAATGGGTGATCGCGATGGGCAACCCGTTCGGCCTCGGCGGCAGCGTCACCGCCGGCATCGTCTCGGCCAAGGGGCGCGATATCGGCGCCGGCCCCTATGACAATTTCATCCAGGTCGATGCGCCGATCAATCAGGGCAATTCCGGCGGTCCGTTGTTTACCCAGGACGGCACCGTGGTCGGCGTCAACACCGCGATCCTCTCGCCGAGTGGCGGCTCGATCGGCATCGGCTTCGCGATCCCGGCCAATCTGGTCAAGACGGTGGTCGCCGATATCGAGACCACGGGGCATGTGACGCGCGGCTATCTCGGCGTCGCCGCCCAGCCGGTGGCGCCAGCGCTGCGGGCGGCGCTAGCGCTTCCCGCCGACCAGGGCGGCGACAAAGGCGCGCTCATCGCCAGTGTCGAGCCGCGCTCGCCAGCCGCCAAGGCCGGCCTCAAGCCCGGCGACGTGATCACCGCCGTCGATGGCGAGACCGTCGCCGACCCGCGCGATCTGGCGCGCGAGATCGCCGCCTTGAAGCCGGGCGCGAACGCCAAGATCACCCTGATCAGAAACGGCGCGCCCGCCGCCGAGACGGTGACGATCGCCGCCCAACCCGACAGCGAAACCGCCGATCGCGCCAGCACCCCCGGCGCCGAGACGCCGCGCGTCGGCCTCGCCTTGCAACCGCTGTCGCCTGAACTCAGCGACCAACTCGGCCTGCCGGCGGAAAGCAAAGGCGCGGTGGTCGCGGCGGTCGAGCCCGGCTCGCCGGCGGAGGCAGCCGGGATCGAGGCGGGTGACGTCGTCGTCGGGGTCGGCACCGCTGCGGTCGATGGTCCGGCGGCGGCGGTCGCTGCGATCCGCACCGCGGCACATGAGCATCATGCGGTGGCGCTGCGCATCCTGCGCCACGGCAACGCCGCCTTCGTTGCGATCGATCTCGACAAGACCCATACCGGCTAACGCGATCTCATCATCGCGGTGATAACACCGCCCGGAGGGCAGCCCTTGGCAGCACTCCGGGCGGGTCTCTATGATCGGCGCATGCACGCCGAGACCGAACTCCGCCGCCTGCTTACGATCATGGCGGCGCTGCGCGACCCAGAGACCGGCTGTCCCTGGGACCGCACACAGGATTTCGCGACCATCGCGCCCTACACCATCGAAGAGGCCTACGAGGTCGCCGACGCCATCGCGCGGGAGGATATGCCCGGCCTCGCCGATGAATTGGGCGATCTTTTGTTTCAGGTGGTCTATCACGCGCGCCTTGCCGAGGAGGCCGGCCATTTCGCCTTTGCCGATGTCGCGCGCACGATCAGCGACAAGATGATCCGCCGCCATCCGCATGTATTCGCGAACGCGCCGGCGGAGGCCGGCCTATGGGAACGCGGCAAGGAAGCCGAGCGCGCGGCCCGCGGCGCGGAGGGAACGCTCGCCTCGGTGCCCGAGGCGCTCCCCGCCCTTGCGCGCGCCCATAAGCTCAGCGCGCGCGCCGCCCGCGTCGGGTTCGATTGGCCGGATGCCGAGGCGGTGCTCGCCAAACTCGATGAGGAAACCGCCGAACTGCGCGCTGAACTCGCCAACGCCGACCCGGCGCGGCTCGAAGACGAGGTCGGCGACATGCTGTTCGTGCTCGCCAATCTTGCACGCAAGCTCGGGCTCGATCCCGAGACGGCGCTGCGCCGCGCGAACCGTAAATTCACCCGCCGCTTCGCGGCTGTGGAGACTACTCTAGCCGCCGCTGGTGCCACGCCAAAGGAAGCGGGGCTCGCGGCGATGGAGGCTGCCTGGGCGGCGGCGAAGGCAGCGGAGCGGGACGGCGGCGAGAGCGGCCGCTGATCAATCCAGCACCGCCGGATGATCCTCGGCGGGGGCTGTCATATGGATCGGACGCCGCATGACAAAAAGCAGCAGCAGCGCCGGCAGGGTGGTCAGGGTCATGAACAGGAAATCGTCGATATAGGCGATGATCTCGGCCTGCTGGTTGATCATCTGGTCGAGCAGCACGGCGCCATGGCGCGTCAGCGGGTCGAGACGATGAAAAATCGTCGGGTTGGATTGCAGCGCGCGGTTGAAGGGGGTGATCCGCGCCGCCAAGCCAGCATGCACGACCTGAATGTTGCGCGCCAGCAGCGCCGAGGTGAGCGAGACGCCGATCGCGCTGCCGACATTGCGGAACAGGCTGAGCATGGCGGCGGCATCGGTGCGCATCGCCATCGGCAGGGTCGCAAAGGCAATGACCTGCAGCGGCGTGAAGACGAAACCAAGCCCCATGCCTTGGACGACGATGGTCGTGACCTGAACAGGCACCGCGACATCAGGGGTCCAGCCGGTCATGCTGTAGCTCGATCCGATCAGCAGGATGACACCGACGAACATCAGCTTGCGCGGATCGATGCGGCTTGCGAGCCGACCGGAAATCATCATCGCGAGCATGGTGCCGATGCCGCGCGGCGCCATGACGAGGCCCGCCGTCGCCACCGGATAATTGCCGAGGCTTTGCAGATAGGGCGCCATCAGCGCCGAACTCGCAACCAGGATCTGTCCGATCGCGAACATCATCAGGAGGGAGGCTGAAAGATTACGGTCGCGGAAAATCACCGGGCGAATGAAGGGCCGCTCGGCCGTGAGGAGATGGGCAAGAAAAAGATAGATCCCCAATCCCGCCAGCACGGCCTCAGTGATGATCTCGCGGGAAGAAAACCAGTCCTGGTCCTGGCCGCGATCGAGCATCATCTGCAGCGAGCCGAGACCGAGCGCGAGCACGCAAAAGCCGGTCCAGTCAAACCGCAGGCCCTCTTGCGTCGGCGCGCGCGGCATGAAGATGATCATGCCGAGAATGGCGAGAAGACCAAAGGGCAGATTGACGTAGAAAACCCAACGCCAGTTATAGAGTTCGGTCAAATAGCCGCCGAGCGTCGGGCCCAGAATGGGGCCGATCATGACGCCGATCCCCCAGATCGCCATCGCCGAGCCGCGCCGCTCGACGGGATAAATATCCAGCATCGTGGCTTGCGAGAGCGGCACCAGGGCGGCGCCGAACATGCCCTGAAGCAAACGGAATCCGACCATCTGCGGCAGGGTCTGGGCGATGCCGCAGAGCATCGAGGCGGTGGTGAAGCCGGCGAGGCAGAGAATGAAAAGATTTTTCCGCCCAAAGCGTGCCGCGAGCCAGCCGACCGGCGCCGTCATGATGGCCGCGGCGGTAATATAGCTGGTCAGAACCCAGGTGATCTCATCCGAGGTCGCGGAAAGACTGCCTTGCATGTAAGGGAGGGCGACATTGGCGATGGTCGCATCCAGCGCCTGCATGAGCGTCGCCACCATCGCGCAGACAGTGATGATGCCGCGATGGGGAACCAAGCCGGCCTCGGCGCGCGCGCTCACGGGTCAGAACAGATCCTTGAGCGAGCGATGATGGCCGGTGTCAATCTCGGTTTCAACGCTCATGCCGGTCCTGAGCGGGGGATCGCCGGGCGCGCGATCGATGCGCACACGCACCCGGATGCGCTGCACCACCTTGACCCAGTTGCCGGAGGAATTTTGCGCCGGCAGCAAGGAAAATTGTGAATCGGCGCTGGGCGCGATGCTTTCGACGACGCCATGCCAGACGCGGCCGGGATAGGTATCGACCGTGACATCGACGGGATTGCCGGGCTTGACCCAGGTCAGCTCGGTCTCCTTGGGTTGCGCCTCGACCCAGACATGCTCGTCAGAGACCAGGCCGAAGGCGCCGGTCGAGGCCGCGAGATACTGGCCGGGCTGGAGGTGATCGACTTGCGTCACCACGCCCGAGAACGGCGCGCGCACCACCGAATGATCGAGTTCGCGCTGCGCTTCCGCGACCCGCGCCGCGGCTTCGCGATATTGCGGCGTTTGGGTCACGTCGATCGCGGGGTTGCCGGAAAGCCGCGCAAGCTGCGCCTCGGCCTGGGCGCGCAGGCTTTCGAGCGCTTGCTGATCGGCGGTGAGCTTGAAGCGGGCGTCGTCATATTCCGCGCGGGTAACGCCGCCGGCTTTCACGAGATTGGCAAAGCGGCCGAGATTGGCCTGGTCATCGGCGACCTGGGCTGCCTTGGCGTCAATGTCGTGGAGCATGCGGCGATAGTCGCGCTTCATCGCCTCCATGGTGAGGGCGGTTTCGGCAAGATTGGCGCGGGCGCCATCGAGGGCGATGGCGAATTGGCTCGGGTCGAGGCGAAACAGCACCTGCCCCTTCGTGACATGCTCGCCCTCATGCACCGCGACCTCGCCGACAAGACCAGAGACGTCGGTTGCGACAGGCAGCAGCGCGGCCTCGACATAGGCATCATCGGTATAGGCATAGCGCCCGCCCATCAGCCACGCAGCGAGCGACCCCGCGGCGACGACGGCGATACCGCCGACCATCAGCACAGTGCGCAGAACGCGGGTTTTGCGCCGCGGTCGCGCCGCGACCTCGACATCACGCGCCGATAGGGTGGCGCTGGCTTGCGACATCAGGCAGCCTCCTCGGTAGTGTCTTCCTCGGCGAGCAACCGCATCTGTTCGGGACGGCGTTGACAACGCAACTCGCCGCACAGCGTCGCCTTCATTTTCTTCAAGGCGTCGAGCACCACGGCCATGGTTTCCGGCTCGATCCCCTGACGGACGAAGCGGGCAATTTCATCCCGCTCGGCTTCGATTTCGCCGATCAATGGCACCGCGTCGGGCAGAAGATGCAGCCGCCAGATCCGCCGGTCATGGGGATCGGCGCGCCGCTCGACCATCTGCCGCTGCTCGAGACGATCGACCAGCCGGGCGACGGTGATCGGCTCGACCTCGAGCAATTCGGCGAGTTCCTTCTGCGACATGCCGGGCTGACGGTGCAGACGCAGTAGGATCAGCCATTGCGCGCGGGTCATGTCATGCATCCGGGCGCGTTTATCGACCATGATGCGCAACAGATGCGCGACATCGTGGAGATAGAACATGAAATCAGGTTGCGAACGGGGCATGGGATTTCTCCTCCGGTTATTATAAGCAAGATTATGGTTACCACAAAGCAGAAGGCTATGCAATATACGCAAAGCTGATTTGAAATTTTTTCGAAGCCGGGCCGCGCAAACCAATTGGCAGGAATTTGCGCGCACTCTTAGGCCATCCTCCAGCCAGCCCAGGAGAGGCCATGACCCGCTTTCGCCACGCCAACACACCCTATCTCCGGTTTCTTGCCGTTATCGGCGGCCTTGCGTTGACGCTCGCGGCCTGCGCGTCACCGCCGCCGCCAGCGCCGCAACCCTATTATCATTACGGGTGGTATTATTACTGATCCGTTATTCGCGCCGCTGCCGATCGCTCACGCCTTGATCATGTAGCCGCCATCGACGGGCAGGCCGGCGCCGGTGACGAAATCGGACGCGGAACTCGCAAGAAACACCGCGGCGCCGGCGAGATCGCCCGGCTCGCCCCAGCGCGCCGCCGGGGTGCGGGCGAGCACATGCTCGTGCAGCCCGGTGACCACTTGGCGCGCCGTCTTCGTCATGTCGGTATCGATCCAACCCGGCAGGATGGCGTTGACCTGGATATTGTCTGCCGCCCACGCCGTCGCCAGCGCTTTCGTCAATTGCAGAACGCCGCCCTTGCTCGCGGCATAGGGGGCGCTATAGGGCGCGGCGAGCACCGACATCACCGAGCCGATATTGATGATTTTACCACCGCCGCCCCGCTTCATCACCGGGTGCGCCGCTTGCGAGGCGAAAAACACGCTAGAGAGGTTGGTCTCGAGAATGGTGCGCCATTCATCCTCGGTGTAGCTCTCCGGTGCCTTGCGGACCGAGACGCCGGCATTATTGACCAGGATGTCGAGCCGACCGAAGTGCGCCACCGCCGCCGCGACCAGGGCTTCGCACTCGCTTTTGCGGGTGACGTCAGCGGCGTGGAAAGCAGCCCGCCCCGGGCCGAACCCGGCTGCCGCCGCCGCGCCCTTTTCCTGATTGCGGCCCACCAGCAAAATCTGCGCGCCGGCGGCACTGAGGCCGCGTGCGATGCCGAGCCCGATGCCGCCATTGCCGCCGGTGATCACCGCCGCTTTTCCGGTAAGATCGAAGGTTTTCATGCGGGCGTTCCTTTCTCGGCGTGCGCGCGGAGGGTGAATTTCTGAATTTTGCCGGTCGATGTCTTGGGTAGCGGGCCGAAGGTGACATGCTTCGGGCATTTGAAATGGGCGAGATGGGCGCGGCAGAAGGCGATGATGTCGGCCTCGGAGACCGCGCCGGCGCCCTCGCGCAGGGTGACGAAAGCGTGCGGCACCTCGCCCCATTTCGCATCCGGATGCGCGACCACGGCGGCTTCGAGCACCGCAGGGTGGCGAAACAGCGCCTCCTCCACTTCCAGCGAGCTGATATTCTCGCCGCCAGAGATGATGATGTCTTTGGCGCGGTCCTTGATCTCGGCATAGCCGTCCGGGTGCAGAACGGCGAGATCGCCGGTATGAAACCAACCCCCGGCGAAGGCGGACGCGGTCGCCGCCGGGTTTTTGAGATAGCCCTTCATCACCGTATTGCTGCGCAGCATCAGCTCGCCGATCGTCCGGCCGTCGGCAGGGACGCTTGCCATCGTCGCCGGATCGAGCACCGCCATGTCCGCAAGCAGCGGATGCGGTACCCCCTGGCGCGCCATGAACAGCGCCTTTTCCGCCAGCGGCAGCGTGTCGCGCTCGGGCTGCCAGGCATTCACCGTCGCCGGGCCGTAGGTTTCGGTGAGGCCATAGAGGTGGTGGACCTCAAAGCCGAGCGCCTCCATGCGTTCGATGACGATCGAGGGCGGCGCGGCACCGCCGGTCATAATGTGGACCGGGCGGGCGACGCGGCGGCGCACCGTCTCCGGCGCGTGGATCAGCATGTTGAGCACCACTGGCGCGCCACAGAGATGGGTGACGCCGTGTTCGGCGATGGCGGGGAAAATCAGCGCCGGATCGACGCGGCGGAGACAGACATGCGTGCCGCCGGCCAGTGTCACGCTCCAGGTGAAGGTCCAGCCATTGCAGTGGAACATCGGCAGCGTCCAGAGATAGACGCTCTCCGGCGTCAGGCCGAATTCGAGGGCCATGGCGGTGGCGTTGAGATAGGCGCCGCGATGATGCGTCACCACCCCTTTGGGGTCGGCGGTGGTGCCGGAGGTATAGCCGAGCCCGATCGCCGCCCATTCATCCAGAGGGAGCTGAAGCGTGAAGGCGGGATCGCCGGCGGCGAGGAAATCCTCGTATTCGATGGCCCCGATTGCTGGCGCCCCTGGCACTTGGTCATCGGCGATATCGATGACCGTGGGCGGCGCTTCGAGCATGGCCAGCGCCGGGGTGACGCTGGCCGCCAATTCGCGATCAGCGATCAGCGCCTTGGCTTCAGAATGGCGTAGGATGAAGGTGATGGTCGCGGCGTCGAGCCGGGTGTTGATCGGGCAGAGCACGGCGCGAAGCCCGGGCACGGCGTAATGCGCCTCAAGCAGCGCCGGCACGTTCGGCGCCATGACGGCGACGGTATCGCCGGCGCCGATACCGCGATCCGCCAGCGCCGCGGCAAGGCGGCGGCAGCGCGTCAGCATCTCGGCATAGGTGATGCGCCGCGCGCCATGAATGATCGCGGTCCGCCGCCCCCAAACCCGCGCCGCCCGCAACAAGAAGGAGAGCGGCGAGAGCGGCACGTAATTGGCCGGGTTGCGCGCCAGGTCGTGATCGTCCATGGTGAACCAGGTTCCTCCCCTAACCATTAGAGCCGGTTATGCGGTTTGGGTAAAGGATTGGCGCGGCAGGGCCGCAGGCACCGCCCCAGGGGGAGAGTTTTTTGGTTCTTTTTTTTCAAAAAAGAACGAATCTTTGTTTTGTCCGACGACCGCGCGAGATCCGCATGAGCGACACAATACCGCCTGACCTCGAGCGCTGGGAAACCCGTTTTGCCGCCGAGGCGTATGTTTTCGGCACGGCACCGAATGATTTTCTCGCCCGCGAGGCCCATCGCCTGTCGCCGGGGGCGAAAGTGCTTGCGGTCGCCGATGGCGAAGGGCGGAATGGTGTGTTTCTCGCCGAACGGGGGATGGACGTCCTGTCGGTTGATTTTTCCCCGCAAGCCCGCGCAAAAGCAGAACGGCTGGCGCGGGCGCGCGGGGTTACGCTTCATTGCGAGACCGCCGATCTTCGCCACTGGGCTTGGCCGGAAGCCGTTTTCGACGCGGTGGTCGCAATTTTCATCCAGTTCGCGACGCCGGAATTTCGCCCCCGCCTCTTCGCCCACATGCTCGCCGCCCTCAAACCCGGCGGATTGTTATTCCTCGAAGGCTACCGCACCGAACAGCTCGCCTACAATACTGGCGGCCCGTCGGATATCGCGCATCTCTACAGCGAGGCGCTGCTGCGTGACGCCTTCGCCGGCGCCGACATTCTGCTGCTGGAGAGCGAAGATCGCGATCTGCACGAAGGTCAGGGGCATCACGGCCGCTCCGCCCTGATCGATCTCATCGCGCGACGAAAGCCGGGCTGAGGGGGGTTTTAGGCGGCAACTTCTTTCCTATGTATAACGATAAGGGGAGATTGTCTCCCGTTTGTATAAGGAGTTCAAACCATGGTTGCCAATGTCGGGACCGCCGATCGGGTCATCCGCATCGTCGTCGGCATCGCTCTTCTCGCCTTCGCCGCTTTTGACCGGGGAGAATGGCGCTGGGTCGGTCTCATCGGTATCGTGCCCATCGCGACCGCGTTGATGGGGTTTTGCCCGCTTTACTCCGTTCTCGGCATGCGGACCTGTCCGATGACCAAGGACGCGAAATAAGCCCGGCGCGGGGCAGGAATCCGCCCACACGGCCTCGATTTCTTGAGCGCTGCGGGTGATTGTTCGCGAGCTTTCTTCATCGGATGCCAGGCGCTCCATGAATACGGGGGCGGAACTGTCACGGCCAATTTAAGAACGCGATTGCCGGATCAATAACACCCTTGGCGCCGCCGCCGGCTTTGCTCTATGAAGTGCCGGCCCGATGCTGCGACCAGGGAGAGGTGACCGAGCGGTCGAAGGTGACGGTCTCGAAAACCGTTGTGCGTGCAAGCGTACCGTGGGTTCGAATCCCACCCTCTCCGCCATGC
>NZ_JBMFWJ010000040.1:2379-25841 GCF_049965395.1 Acidibrevibacterium sp. | reverse complement strand
CCGAACCCGCGATCGCCGCCGCCCAAGAGCCGCCGCCGGCCCGGCCAGCGCCAATCCCCGAGCGGGTGCAGGCGATGGCGCCGCCAGAGGCACCAGCGAAACCGGCGCCGCGCCCGCACCAAGCGCATGCCCCCCCGACACAGATCGCAAAAGCGGCGGAACGCGAGCAGGCTTCCGCATCGGCGGCGTCCTCGTCATCCTCCGCCGCGCCCGCGCCTTCCGGCCCCACGCTTGCCGCGGCGGCGCTGGTGCCGCCCCACCCGCTCGCCGCGGCCGAGGGTAACCACGCGCCGATTTATCCGGTCTTGTCCCTCAGGCGGCGCGAGCAAGGGCGGGTCGTGCTGCGGGTCAATGTCACCGCCGATGGCCGCGCCGACACCGTGCAGGTGGCAACGAGCAGCGGATTTTCGGCCCTCGACCGCGCCGCCATCGACGCGGTGCAGCAATGGCGCTTCGTCCCGGCGACGCGCGGCGGAACCCCGGTGCCGGCGACCGCCGAGGTGCCGCTCAATTTTACGATCTCGCACTGATCGCCGGGCGCGCCGCCCTTAGAGCGTGATCGTCGAAGGCGGAATCGCCGGAGACGTGAATCACACTCTACAACAATACCTTAATAGAGCGTGTCTGGATCGATATGATCCGGGCTCGCTTTAGGCGTCACGGCTCTCGCCGGGGAGATCGAGCCTCGGCAGGAACGCGCTCCCTTCCCGCACGAGATGCTCCCACAAAGCGCGCGCGGCCGGCAAAAGCCGCTTTTCCCGCCGCCGCACGAGATACCATTGTCGCAAAATCGGCAAGCCGACAACGTCGAGAATGGCAATTCGCCGGTCGGCCCATTCGGCGGCGATGGTGTGGGCGGAAATCAGCGCGATGCCCATGCCTGCGATCACCGCTTGCTTGATCGTCTCATTGCTGCCGAACTCCATCCCGCCGGCCGGGGCGAGACCGGCGCTCTCAAAGAAGCGCTGCACGAGAGCGCGCGTGCCCGAGCCTGGCTCACGCAGCACGAAGGGCTGATCGAGAAGGGCTGCGGGCGGAATCGCCACGCGTCCGGCGAGCGGATGATCGGGGGCGGCGATGATGACGTGGGGATGGGCGCCGATGGCGATTTCGGTGACCTCGAAATGCTCCGGCGGGCGGCCCATGATGGCGAGATCGATCTCGAAACGCTCGAGCGCCGCCACCGTCTCGCCGCGATTGCCGACCAGAAGACGAAGATCGATCTCGGGATGGGCGCGTTTGAAAGCGGCGAGCGCGCTCGGCGCGAAATATTTCGCGGTGCTGATCAACCCGATCGCAACGTGGCCGCGCTGCATGCCGGCGAGGGCGGCGATGGCTTCGAGACAATCACCGATTTCGCTTTCGATGCGCGCGGTGGTGGCGAGGAGTTCGCGGCCGGCCTCGGTCGGGATCGCTTTGCCGTTGCTGCGTTCCAAAAGCGGTAGGCCAAGACTGTCCTCGATCTCGCGGAGTTGATGCAAAATCGCCGGCGGGCTCACCCCGATGGCGGCGGCGGCGCCGGTGATGGTGCCGTGCTCAACGATGGCGGCAAAGCCGCGCATCTGCTTCAGGGTGAGACGTCGGCGCGCCCTATTCAATAAATTTTTCATTCCGACAAAGTTAATTAAAATCGCTTTCATCGACAAGAGCGACTATTCATGTCTTCCAAGAGAATGAGCGCGAACGATCATTGCGCCGCCGCCCGGATCACGGAAATTTTGATCCCTTGGAGGAGGAAGCGATGAAACAGACCCTGGAAGACCATCTCACCCACTGGGCAGCGCATGACCCGGCGCGCGAGGCCATCGCCACGACGGTCCTCGCTTGTGCGCAAGCCGGGCGGAAACTCGCCGAGCTTTGCGCCCTCGGCCCCCTCGCCGGCGATCTCGCCGCCGGCCTCGACGCGAGCCCGAGTGGCGATGCGCAAAAGGAACTCGACCGCCGCGCTCATGATCTGTTCGTCGCCGCCCTTCGCCACGCCCCCGTTGCGGTGCTCGGCTCAGAAGAGGCCGAGGCGCCGCTCGTGCTACGCGCCGACGGGCATCTCGCCGTCGCCATAGACCCGCTCGACGGGTCTTCCAACATCGCCGTCAATGCCCCGCTCGGCAGCATTTTCTCGATCCTGCCAATCGATCCCGGCCTCCCCCCGGCGCAGCAATGGCTGCGCCCAGGGAGCGCGCAGCGCGCCGCCGGATTTCTGATCTACGGGCCGGAGACCGCACTGGTGCTGAGCCTTGGCAGCGGCACCGATATCTTCACGCTGCATCGGCCGAGCGGCGCCTTCTTGCTCACCCGCGCCGGCCTCAGCCTGCCGCGTGGGACCAACGAATACGCGATCAACGCCTCCAATTATCGGCATTGGGAGCCACCGATTCGCGCCTATGTCGATGACTGCCTGGCGGGGGCCGAGGGGCCGCGGCGCGCCGATTTCAACACCCGCTGGCTCGCCTCAGTGGTCGCGGAAGCGTATCGGATTCTGCTCCGGGGTGGCATCTATCTCTATCCCGGCGATGCCCGCCCGGGCTATCGCGAGGGGCGTCTTCGCCTGGTTTACGAAGCCGCCCCGCTCGCGTTTCTGATCGAGCAGGCGGGCGGCGCGGCAAGTGACGGGGTTGCCCCAATTCTTTCGCGCACGCCAACCAGTTTGCATCAGCGCACGCCACTGATTTTCGGCGCCGACGACAAAGTCGCCCGCGTGCGCGCTTATTACGCCGGCGAACTCGCGATCGCCGAGCGCGCGCCGCTGTTCGGCCGGCGCGGCCTGTTTCGCACCGATCGGGAACTTGCGCCATGTCGCTGACCCATCCGATCATTTCCGTCACCGGCTCCTCGGGCGCTGGCACGACGACGGTCAAGCACACGTTCGAGCAGATTTTTCGCCGCGAAAAGATCGCAGCCGCCTATATCGAGGGTGACGCCTTCCATCGCTACGACCGCACCGCGATGAAGGCCCGGATGGAAGAAGAAACCGCGCGCGGCAACCATCATTTCAGCCATTTCGGGCCGGACTCCAATCTCTTTGCCGAACTCGAGGCTTTGTTCGCACGCTATGGCGAAAGCGGCGTCGGGCGCTATCGCCATTATGTCCATGACGCGATCGAAGCCGAGCGTTATGGCGCCGCACCCGGCACCTTCACCACGTGGCGTGACCTGCCGGAAGGCAGTGATGTTCTGTTCTATGAAGGCCTGCACGGCGCGGTGATCACCGACGAGGTTAATGTCGCGCGCCACGCTGATCTCAAGATCGGCGTCGTGCCGGTGCTCAATCTCGAATGGATCCAGAAAATCCATCGCGATCGCGCGACACGCGGCTATTCGACGGAAGCCGTGATGGACACCATCCTCCGCCGGATGCCGGATTACGTGCATTACATCATTCCCCAATTCGCTGTCACCGACATCAATTTCCAGCGCGTGCCGACGGTCGATACCTCGAACCCGTTCATCGCGCGCTGGATCCCGACCGCCGACGAATCGCTTGTCGTCATCCGCTTTGCCAATCCGCGCGGCATCGATTTTCCTTATCTGGTCTCGATGATCCATGACAGCTTCATGTCGCGCGCCAATTCCATCGTCATTCCGGGCGGCAAGCTCGACCTCGCGATGCAGCTCATCCTGACGCCGCTCATCCTGCAACTGATGGAACGCCGCCGCCGCGCGCGTTGAGGATACCGCACGTGAACCATTCCGCAAAAGCCATGCCCGGCACGACAACCAACCGCGATCTCGCCAACGCCATTCGCGCGCTCGCGATGGATGCCGTCGAGCGCGCGCAGTCGGGCCATCCCGGCATGCCGATGGGCATGGCCGATGTCGCGACGGTGCTCTGGACGCAATTTTTGAAATTTGACCCGCAAGCGCCGGACTGGCCGGATCGCGACCGCTTCGTGCTCTCTGCCGGGCATGGTTCGATGCTGCTCTACGCTCTGCTTTATCTCACCGGCTTTCCCGCGATGACACGCGATGAGCTGATGCGCTTTCGCAAGCTGGGAGCGAAAACCCCGGGCCATCCCGAATACGGCCACACCACCGGCGTCGAGACGACGACCGGCCCGCTCGGTCAAGGCTTTGCCAACGCCGTCGGCATGGCGCTCGCGGAAGCGATGCTCGCCGCACGTTGGGGGCGGCAATACGTCGATCACTGGACCTACGTGATCGCCGGTGACGGCTGTCTGATGGAAGGAATTTCGCATGAGGCGGCCTCGCTCGCCGGCCATCTGGGGCTCGGCCGGCTGATCGTGCTTTATGATGACAATCACATCTCTATTGACGGCCCGACCTCGCTTGCGATGTCTGATGACACGCTGCTTCGCTTCACCGCTTATGGCTGGCAGGCGCAGGCGGTGGACGGGCATGACCCGGAGGCGGTGGCGCGGGCGATCGCGCTGGCGCGGCGTGATCCCCGTCCGTCGCTGATCGCCTGCCGCACGGTGATCGGTTTCGGCGCGCCGGGAAAACAGGGCACGGCGGGGGTTCATGGGGCGCCGCTCGGCGCCGACGAAATCGCCAAGGCGCGCGCCACCTTGCCTTGGGAGGCGCCGCCTTTCGAGATCCCGCCCGACATTCTCGCGGCCTGGCGCGCCGCCGGCCGGCGCTCGCGTCGGCTCAGGCGGGCGTGGGAGAACGGCCTTGCCCAGGCCCCGGCCGATTGCCGCGAATTTTTCGCCCGCGCGGAAAGCCTCGGGCTCCCTGAGACTCTGGCACCGGCTTTGGCAGCCCACCGGCAATCGCTGCTGGCGTCGCGCCCCAACGTTGCGACGCGCAAAGCGAGTGAAGCTGTGCTGGACGTGATTGCGTCTCATCTGCCCGAATTGCTCGGCGGCTCGGCGGATCTCACGCACTCCAACAATACCCTCGCGCGTGGCATGACCCCTGTGCGGCCAGGTGATTTTTCCGGGCGCTATCTTCATTATGGCGTGCGCGAACATGCCATGGCGGCGGCGATGAACGGGATTGCGCTCCATCGCGGGTTCATCCCGTATGGCGGCACCTTCCTGGCCTTTTCCGATTACGCGCGCGGCGCCATCCGGCTCTCGGCGCTGATGGGATTGCGGGTGATCTACGTGATGACGCATGACAGTATCGGCCTTGGCGAGGATGGGCCGACACATCAGCCAATCGAGCATCTCGCGGCCTTGCGCGCCATGCCAAATCTTTTGGTCTTTCGCCCCGCCGATGCGATCGAGACGGCGGAATGCTGGGAGGCGGCGCTGCGCGAGACGGCGCGGCCTTCGCTGCTCGCGCTCTCGCGCCAGGCGCTACCATTGCTCCGCGAGGGCGACGCCACCGAGCTGCTTGCCGCGCGCGGCGCCTATGTGTTGGCGGAGGCGAACGGGGCGCGGCGCCTGACCTTGATCGCCTCCGGCTCGGAAGTCGCGATCGCACTTGATGCACGCAAACGTCTCGAAGAAAGCGGCGTTCCCACCGCGGTGATTTCGATGCCGTGCTTTACGCTGTTCGATGACCAGAGCGCAGCCTACCGCGCCCATGTGCTCGGCCGGGCGCCTCGTCTCGCGATCGAGGCGGCATCGCCCTTCGGTTGGGCGCGTTATGTCGGAAGCGAGGCGAATGTCGTTGGCTTGCGGGGTTTTGGTGCGTCCGCCCCGGCGGGCGAGCTTTATGCGCATTTCGGTCTGACGGCGGCGGCGATCGCGGCGCGCGGCCGGACACTGCTCGGCCTCGCTGACGCCGCACCCTGAGCGGATATCGCGTCCTTCCGTTAAATTGTGAGAGAAAACCCATGTCTCTTATCACTCTTCGCCAATTGCTCGACCACGCGGCAGAGTATCGCTATGGCGTGCCGGCATTCAACATCAATAACATGGAGCAGTTGCTCGCCATCATGAACGCGGCGCGCAAAGCCGCTGCACCCGTCATTATCCAGGCGAGCCGCGGCGCCCGCGCCTATGCCGGCGATGCGATGTTGCGTCACATGGTGGTGGCGGCGGTTGAGACCTATCCCGAAATCCCGATTTGCCTGCACCAAGATCATGGCGAGCGGGTTGCGACGTGTCTTTCCGCCATCCAGAATGGTTTTACCTCGGTGATGATGGATGGTTCGTTGCTTGCCGACGGCAAAACACCCGCTGACTATGCCTATAATGTCACGGTAACGGCGGAAATGGTGCGGCTTGCCCATAGCGTTGGGGTCTCGGTCGAGGGCGAACTCGGCTGCCTCGGCTCGCTCGAGAGCGGCCATGGCGAGGCCGAGGACGGACATGGTGCCGAGGGTGTGCTCGATCGTGCGCAATTGCTCACCGATCCTGATCAGGCGTTCGATTTCGTCACGCGCACCGGGGTTGACGCGCTGGCGGTTGCGATCGGCACCAGCCATGGCGCCTATAAATTCAACCGCGTGCCGAGCGGTGACATTCTCGCGATGGACGTTGTCAAGGCTATTCATGCGCGTTTGCCGAACACGCATCTCGTCATGCATGGCTCGTCTTCGGTGCCGCAAGAACTGCAGGACATTTTCAACCGCTTCGGTGGCGCGATGCCGCAGACCTGGGGGGTGCCGGTCGCGGAGATCGTCGAGGGGATTCGCTTCGGCGTGCGCAAGATCAATATCGATACCGATTGCCGTCTTGCGATGGCTGGGCAGTTTCGCAAAATGGCCACCGAGCACGCGGCGGAATTTGACCCGAGGGCGTTTCTCAAACCGGCCATGGCCGCACTCGAAGCGCTTTGCCTCAGCCGTTTCGAAGCGTTCGGCGCCGCCGGCATGGCGCCGAAGATAGCACCACTCCCACTGGCAGCGATGGCGCGGCGTTATGCCGATGATGCCAAGCGCAACACAACCAACCAGACCGCACAAGCCGCCTGACGTTCGTTTCAGTCACAGGAGCTCACCATGAACAAAGTCACGGCGACGGCACGCAAGGGCCGCTACGATGCCGGAGTGATGAAATACAAGGAAATGGGCTATTTCGATCTCGACTATCAGCCCAAGGATACCGATATCCTCGCGCTCTTTCGCATAACGCCGCAAGCAGGCGTCGATCCCGAGGAGGCCGCCGCGGCGGTCGCCGGGGAAAGCTCGACCGCGACCTGGACGGTGGTGTGGACCGACCGCCTCACCGCGTGCGAGAAATATCGCGCGAAATGCTATCGCGTCGATCCGGTGCCTGGGCAAGAAGGGCAGTATTTCGCTTATATCGCCTATGATCTCGATCTCTTTGAGCCGGGCTCGATTGTCAATCTCTCGGCCTCGATCATCGGCAATGTCTTTGGCTTCAAGCCGCTGAAGGCACTCCGGCTCGAGGATATGCGTCTCCCCGTCGCTTATGTGAAAACTTTCGACGGGCCAGCCACCGGGATCGTCGTCGAACGCGAGCGGCTCGACAAGTTCGGCCGGCCGCTACTCGGCGCGACGGTGAAGCCGAAGCTCGGACTTTCCGGGCGCAATTACGGACGGGTGGTGTACGAGGCTCTGAAAGGTGGTCTTGATTTCACCAAAGACGACGAGAACATCAACAGCCAGCCCTTCATGCACTGGCGCGACCGCTTTCTCTATTGCATGGAAGCGGTCAACCGCGCGCAGGCAATGACGGGCGAAATCAAGGGCACGTATCTCAATGTCTCCGCCGCCACCATGGAGGACATGTATGAGCGCGCCGAATTCGCCAAGGAACTCGGCTCGGCGATCATTATGATCGATCTCGTCATCGGCTATACCGCCATCCAGTCGATGGCGAAATGGGCGCGCCGGAACGATATGATCCTTCATCTCCATCGCGCCGGCCATTCGACCTACACGCGACAGAAATCGCATGGTGTCAGCTTTCGTGTCATCGCCAAATGGATGCGCCTTGCCGGCGTCGATCACATCCATGCCGGCACCGTGGTTGGCAAGCTCGAGGGCGATCCGGCGACGACGCGCGGCTATTACGATATTTGCCGCGAGATGTACAATCCCATGCGGCTCGAGCACGGGATTTTCTTCGACCAGGACTGGGCCAGCCTGCGGCGCATGATGCCCGTCGCTTCTGGCGGCATCCATGCCGGACAGATGCATCAACTGCTCGATCTGCTGGGTGAAGACTGCGTTTTGCAATTCGGCGGCGGCACCATCGGCCATCCGATGGGCATCGCCGCCGGCGCGACCGCGAACCGGGTTGCGCTCGAGGCGATGGTGCTTGCGCGCAACGAGGGGCGGGACATTGTGGCGGAAGGGCCGGCGATCTTGCAAGACGCGGCGCTACGTTGCACGCCGCTCGCCCAGGCGCTCGAAGTCTGGAAAGACGTCAGCTTCAATTACACCTCGACCGATACCCCCGATTTCGTTCCGACAGTGACGCCCGCCTGAGAAACGCTGCGCGAAAGGAGACGATGATGCCTATCACCCAGGGAACCTTCAGCTTCCTCCCCGCTCTGACCGACGAGCAGATCAGCGCCCAGGTGAAATATTGCCTGGCGAAAGGCTGGGCTCTCAATATCGAGTTCACCGACGATCCGCATCCCCGCAATACCTATTGGGAGATGTGGGGGACGCCAATGTTCGATCTCAAAGACCCTGCGGGATTCCTATATGAACTGGCCGAGTGTCGAAAAGTCCATGCCGGGCGCGGCTATATCCGGGTTTCGGCGTTCGATGCGACGCCGGGTTGGGAGTCGCTCCGGCTTTCCTTCATCAGCGATCGTCCGGCCGAGGAACCCGGCTTCATGGTAGCACGCGAGGAGCGGGCCGGCCGCATGATCGGCTATACCATGCGGGCCTATGCCACCGATCGCCCGGCCGGCGCGCGTTATTGACCCTTCCCCCCGACTGCCGGCCCGCCGCGAGGAGGGCCGGCATTTTTTTCCAAGGGAAAAGCCATGGATGCGACGGCGGATGCGACGATCGACCTCGAGGCGGCCTATGTGCGTTCGGGGGTTGGCGAAATCCTCGATGAACTCGATCGCGAATTGGTTGGCCTGCAGCCGGTCAAGCGGCGGATCAGGGAGATCGCGGCGCGGCTTTTGATCGATCGGCTGCGCCAGGAATTTGGCGCGGGCGGCCAGGCGCCGACGCTCCACATGTCTTTCACCGGCAATCCCGGCACCGGCAAAACCACGGTCGCGCTGCGCATGGCGGATATTCTCCATCGGCTGGGTTATATCCGCACCAATCAGCTTGTCTCTGTCACGCGTGACGATCTCGTCGGCCAATATATCGGGCACACCGCGCCGAAGACCAAGGAAATCCTTAAGAAAGCGATGGGCGGCGTCTTGTTCATCGACGAAGCCTATTATCTCTATCGCCCGGAAAACGAGCGCGATTACGGGCAGGAGGCGATAGAGATCCTGCTTCAGGTGATGGAAGCGCGGCGTGACGATCTCGTCGTCATTCTCGCGGGCTATGGAGACCGGATGGACCGGTTTTTCACCGCCAATCCGGGATTTCGCTCGCGCGTTGCCCACCACATCGATTTTCCCGATTACGCTGACGAAGAACTGTTCGCGATCGCCGAGAAAATGCTGGCAAGCCAGCATGACCGCTTCGATGCGGGCGCGGCGGCGGCGTTTCGCGACTATATCGCAGCGCGCCGGCGCCAGCCGCATTTCGCCAATGCGCGGTCGATCCGCAACGCCCTCGATCGCGCGCGGCTGCGCCAAGCGGTGCGCTTGTTCGAGGACCGTGCGCGGCCGCTGGCGGTCGGCGATTTGATCACCCTCGTCGCCGATGACATTCTGCGCAGCCGAGTCTTCGACCAAACCAGCCCAGCAGAGGAAAAGCCATGACCGCAACGCCGCTGATCGCGCCCTCGCTGCTCGCCGCCGATTTCGCCCGCCTCGGCGAGGAGGTGCGGGCGATCGACGCGGCGGGGGCGGATTGGCTGCATCTCGATATCATGGACGGGCACTTCGTGCCGAATATCAGCTTCGGCCCGGATCTCATCCGCGCGATCCGCCCGTTCAGCAAAAAATGCTTCGATACGCATCTGATGATCGCGCCGGTCGATCCCTATCTCGAAGCCTTCGCCAAAGCCGGGGCGGACCGCATCATCGTCCATGCCGAGGCCGGGGTGCATCTCGAGCGCACCCTTGCCGCGATCGGCGCGCTCGGCAAAGCGGCGGGGGTCGCGCTCAACCCGGCGACACCGGAAAGCGCCGTCGCCTACGTGCTCGACCGTGTCGATCTCATCCTGGTGATGAGCGTCAATCCCGGCTTCGGCGGCCAAGCTTTTCTGCCCGCGGTTCTCGAGAAAATCCGCCGCTTGCGCGCCCTCATCGGGGCACGGCCGATCCATATCGAGGTCGATGGCGGCATCACCACTCAATCCGCGCCCGCGGTTCTCGCCGCCGGCGCCGATGTGCTGGTCGCGGGCTCGGCGGTGTTCCGCGCCCCGCCCTATGCGCGGGCGATTGCGGCGCTGCGCGGGGCGGCGGCGCGTTGAGCCGGGGCTTGCCTTTTCGCCGCCCAGCCTGTCATCTCGCGCCCGTGAGATAAGGGAAAGCGGGAGGATGCGGTGAAGAGACATCATGGTCTTGGTCTGGCGGCGGGGCTTTTGCTGCTCGCCGCGATGGCGGCGCCGCGGGCGTTCGCGGATCAGGCGGCTGACCCGATGGGCGGGGAGATCGCGGTGTCCGAACACATGGTGCCGGCGCCGCAAAAGGGCCTCGAGATATACGTCCGCAACAAGCATCTCGCCGGGGTGTCGAAGTTCGGGCCGGAAAAAACCTTGGTTTTCGTCCATGGCGCGACCTATCCGGCGAGCACCGCCTTCGATCTTCCGCTCGGCGGGTTTTCCTGGATGGATTACCTCGCCCGCCATGGCTATGACGTCTATCTCCTTGACCTTCCCGGCTATGGTCGCTCGACGCGGCCGCCGGAGATGGATGCGCCGGCATCGGCCAATCCGCCGCTCGAGACCACTGACCAGGCGGTCGCGGCCCTCGGCGCCGTGGTCGATGACGTGCTTCAGCGGCGTGGTCTGCAAAGCCTCGACGTCATGGGTTGGTCGTGGGGGACGGCGATCGCCGCTGGCTTCGCCGCCGAGAACCCGGCCAAGGTGCATCGCCTGGTGCTTTATGCGACGCTTTGGGTGATCGAGGGGCCGATCGCGCTCAAGGTCGATCCCGACCATCTCGGCGCCTATCGCCAGGTGACGCGGGCGGACGCGGAAAAACGCTGGCTTTCGGGCCTAACGCCCGAGCAGCAGACGGGGCTGATCCCACCCGGCTGGTTCGCGCAATGGGCGGACGCGACCTTCGCGACCGACCCCAAGGGGGCGGCGCAAAACCCGCCGGTGCTGCGCGCCCCGGAGGGGGTGATCTACGATGTCGTGCGCTATTGGCAGAAGGGGCACCCGACCTGGGATCCGGCCAAGCTCACCATGCCGGTGCTGATGGTGCAGGCGGAATGGGATCACGACACACCACCCTACATGTCCCATACCGTGTTTCCACTGATCACCCATGCGCCATGGAAGGAATATGCGATGCTCGGGGAGGGGACGCACACGATCATCATGGAAAAAAACCGCCTGCAATTGTTCCGCGTCGTGCAGGATTTCCTCGATATGCCGGCGCCGCGTTGAGGAGAGTTTCGCACGATGTCCTTTCGCACCCTCGATGGTCTGACGCTAGCGGGAAAGCGGGTGCTGCTCCGCGCCGATCTCAACGTGCCGCTGCATGACGGGCGCATCACCGATCGCACCCGGCTCGAACGCCTGACCCCGACCATTCGTGAACTCGCCGCGCGAGGGGCGCGGGTCATCGTCTGTTCGCATTTCGGCCGCCCCAAGGGCAAGCCGGATCCGGCCTTCTCCCTCGCGCCGATCGCGGCCGCGCTCGGCGAGGTGCTGGGTCGTCCGGTGGCGTTCGCGGCTGACTGCATCGGGCCCGCAGCACAGGCGGCGGTCGCGGCGCTGGCGCCGGGTGGGGTGCTGGTTTTGGAGAATACCCGCTTTCATGCCGGCGAGGAGGCGAATGATCCGGCCTTCGCGCAAGCGCTCGCCGATCTCGCCGATCTTTACGTCAATGACGCGTTTTCCGCCGCCCACCGCGCCCATGCCAGCACCGCGGCCGTCGCCCATCTGCTGCCGGCTTATGCCGGGCGGCTGATGCAGCGCGAATTGGAGGCGCTGGCTGCCGCCCTCGACCATCCGGCGCGCCCGCTCGCGGCCATCGTCGGCGGCGCGAAAGTGTCCACCAAGCTCGCTCTGCTCGGCAATCTCATCGCGCGGGTCAACGCGCTGGTGATCGCCGGCGCCATGGCCAATACGTTTCTTGCCGCAAACGGCATCGCCATCGGATCCTCGCTCGAGGAGCCGAGCATGCACGACGCCGCGCGGCAGATCGCGGCGGCGGCCAAAGCCGCGGGCTGCGAGATCATTCTCCCGATCGATGCGGTGACGGCGACGGAATTCCGCGCCAACCCGCCGACCCAAATGGTCGCAATCGACGCCGTTGCCCCCGGCACCCTCATTCTCGATCTCGGCCCGGCGAGCGTCGCGCGGCTCGTCGAAAAGCTCGCCGGCTGGAAGACGCTGGTCTGGAATGGCCCGCTCGGCGCCTTCGAGACGCCGCCTTTCGATGCCGCCACCACGACGCTCGCCCGCGCCGTCGCGGAGCGTACCGCGGCGGGCCGGCTCCTCAGCGTCGCCGGCGGCGGCGATACCGTCGCCGCACTGCATCACGCCGGGGTCGCCGAGCAGTTTTCCTATCTTTCGACCGCCGGCGGCGCCTTTCTCGAATGGCTGGAGGGGAAAACCCTGCCCGGGGTCGCAGCGCTGGGCTGACGCCGCCTGATCACGTCAGCAACCAACGGCAGGCGCTTTACATTCTTGCGCCATAAACCAGCCCGGCGAGCAGGGCGCCGGCGAGCAGATAGGCGAAGGCGGCGAGCAGGAACGGCGCGCCGGGGAAGAAGATCGCCGCACCCGGCGCGGTGAAATGCGCAAAAAGCGCCGCGCCCAGGAGCGGGGCGAAGATCGCCGTGAGACTTTGGAGCGAAGCGAGCACCCCCTGCGCCTCGCCCTGGCGGTCGGCGCCGGCCTCGGCGGCGAACAGGGCGCGGATCGCCGGGGTATTGATCGCGCCGAGCGCCGAAATCACGACGCCGGCATAGATCATCCAGCCGGCGGTGGCGAAAGCGTAGGTGCTTTGGGCGAGGGCGGCAGCCAGGCAGCCGAGCAGCGCCGTTCGTGTCTCGCCGAAGCGGCCGAGGATGCGGCGCATGAGAAAGCTCTGCACCAGGGCCTGGGAAAGCCCGGCCAGCGCCAGCGCGAAGCCGTTTTGCGTCGTGTGCCAGCCGAAGCGAAGTCCGGTCGAAAGCACGAAAGCGCTTTGCAGCGCGCCGAGGCCGAACCAGGTGGCGCTCCACGCCATGGCGAGGCGGCGCGCGCGGGGATTGGCGCGCAAGTTAGCGAGGGCCGCAATCGGGTTGGCCCGGCGCCAGGAAAAATTCCGCCGGCGCTCTTGCGCCAGGGACTCCGGCAGCATGAAAAAACCATAAAGTGCGTTGCACAGCGAAAGCCCGCCGCCGGCAAGGAAGGGCAGCCGCAGCCAAATCCCGCCGAGCACGCCGCCGATCACCGGGCCAAGCACGAAGCCAAGCCCGAACATCGCCCCGACCAGCCCGAAACGCTGGCCGCGCCGCTCGGGCGGGGTCACGTCGGAAATATAGGCGGTGACCGCCGAGATATTGGCGGTGGTCACGCCGGCGATCAGGCGCGCAAGCAGGACGAAGCCGAGCGAAGGCGCGGCGGCGAGGATGAGATAACCGACCCCGAGGCCGAGGACCGAAAGCAGCATCACCGGGCGGCGGCCGAAACGGTCCGACAAGCCGCCGATGATTGGCGAGAAGAGAAATTGCATGGTCGAGAAACTGGTTGCGAGCAGCCCGACCCAAGCCGCGGCATGGCTCGCGTCGCCGCCGGAGAGTTCGAGCACCAGTTGCGGCACGATCGGGATCACGAGGCCGATGCCGAGCGCATCGATCGCGAGCAAGGCCAGCGCGAAGCCGATCGCCGGCGCCCGCCCCCCACTCACGCCGGCCTCGCCGCGGCGGCGAGGCGGACGCATTTGCGCATCACCGAGGGCAGCGCCTCATCGGCGAGAGCCGCCACCGGGCGCGCGAACCCGCCGAGAGCAGCGGCCGAAAACGCCGCAACAGAGCCGGCATAGACATCGAGCGAGAGCGCGAAATGGGTGAAAACATGCCGCACCGCGCCGAGTTTGCGCCACTTTGCCGCGATCGGCGCCGCCGCGAGCGCTTCCGCCTCCGCCCACGGCGCCCCTTCGCGCCAAGCGGTGCCGGGCAGCTCGACCATGCCGGCGAGCAGGCCGCGCGCCGGCCGACGGCGGAGCAGCACCGCGCCGCTCGCGTCGGTGAGCCAGAATTGCGCCCCGAAACGCTCCGGCCGTGGCGGTTTCGCGGCGCGGTGCGGCAATTGCGCGGCGATGCCGAGGCGCTCGGCCCGGCAGCCGGCGCGGAGCGGACATTCCGGGCAGCGCGGCGCGGCTTTGACGCAGACCCCGGCGCCGAGATCGAACAAAGCCTGCGTCGCGTCCCCGGGCCTTGCGCGAAACGCCGGCGCGGCGGCGAGGGTTTCGGCCGCGTCAGCGATTTCCGCCAGCGCCTGCGGCAGCGGCGTCGTGATCGCAAAAAGCCGCGCCAGCACCCGCGCGACATTGCCATCGACCGCGAGCGTCGGCACCCCGAAGGCGATCGCGGCGATGGCGGCGGCGCTATAGGCGCCAATCCCCGGCAGATGTCGCAAGGCCGCCGGCGTGCGCGGAAAGCCATCCGCCGCGGCAATCATCCGCGCCGCGCGATGGAGGTTGCGGGCGCGGGCATAATAGCCGAGCCCGGCCCAGAGCTGCAGAACCTCGCTCTCGGGCGCCGCGGCGAGGCTCTCGAGGGTTGGGAAGCGCTGGGTAAACCGGGTGAAATAGGGTATCACTGCCGCGACCGTGGTCTGCTGCAGCATGATTTCGCTGAGCCAGACCCGATAGGGATCGGCGGTCTCGCCGGGCCCCGCACGCCAGGGCAAAACCCGCCGCGCGCGGTCGTAAAAGGCGAGCAACGCCGGCCAGTCGAGGGCGAGCCGGGTGAGGGTAGCGGGAGAGGGCATGATGGCGGGCACGAAGACGTCTATGCATGGGCGGCACGGTGACGGCAAGGCAAGTCCCGCCGCCCCAGCGAACACGGAGATGGCACGGCGCGGCGCCGGCCCGCGCCCGCTCGGCGTTCTGCTCGCGCCCCTCCTGCGCCCGGCGTTCAGCAAGCGCGCCCCGGCGATTGCGCAACTCGCGGCCGACTGGCCGGCGATCGTCGGCCCGCATTTGGCCGCGCAGACCACGCCGCGCCGGCTCGCCGCGGGGACGCTGACGCTTGCCTGCGCGGGCGCGGTTGCGCTGGAATTGCAACATAGCGGACCGGCGCTGATCGAGCGGATCAACACCCATCTCGGCCGCGACGCGATCAAGCGGCTGCGTTTCGCGCAAAATCTGCTGCCGCCGCTCGCACGCGCGCTCCCCGCCGGCGATCCGGCGATCGCGGCCGCCGTCGAGGCGCGCCTCGACGGGCTTCCCGCCTCCGAGCTACGGAGTGCGCTTGCCGCCCTCGGCCGCGCCATCCATGCCGCGGGACAGCGGTAGATAAAGGTCTCGACTTTTTCCCCGCCGATACGGTAATCTACAACATGTTGAGGAAATCATGCTGATCCAGCGTCGCTCCCTACTAGCTCTTGTAGCCGGCCAGATAGTCGTGCTGCCCTATCTCCGCCCCCGTGCGACGCGCGCCGCCGATGCTGGCGGCGATCCCCGCTTCGCGCCGCGCACGCTGGGCTCCGATCAGGCGCCGATCAAAGTGATGGAATTCTTCTCGCTCACCTGCACCCATTGCGCGGCGTTTTCGCGCGAGACCATGCCGGAGGTGAAGGCGAAGCTGATCGAGACCGGCAAGGTGCAGATGATCTATCGCGATTTCCCGCTCGACCGGGTCGCCCTGATGGCGGCGATGGTCGCGCGCACGCTGCCGCCCGACCGCTATGAGCCGTTCATCACCGCGCTTTTCGCGAGCCAGGATCACTGGGCCTTCAACCGCCAGAGCGACCCGCGCGAGGAGCTTGCCAAAATGGCCGGGCTCGCTGGCCTCTCGCGCCCGGCCTTTGACGCCGCGATCGCCGATAAGGCGCTTGAGCAGTTCGTGCTCGCCGGCCAGCAAAAGGCGGAGGACGAATACCATGTCGATTCAACGCCGACCTTCGCCGCCAATGGCCAGACCCATGCCGGCGAAATGACCTACGCCGCCTTCAGCGCTTTCATCGGCGCCGCCAGCGGTTAGGCGGGGCCGCTTCGTGCCGGCGAGCTTTGCCAAACTCCGGATCGCGGGCTTCAAAAGCTTCGCCGAGCCGACCGCGCTCGACATTCTCCCCGGCCTTACCGGCATCGTCGGGCCGAATGGCTGCGGCAAGTCGAACGTCGTCGAGGCGCTGCGTTGGGTGATGGGGGAAAGCTCGGCCCGCAGCCTTCGCGGCGGCGAGATGGACGATGTCATCTTCGCCGGCACCGCCCATCGCCCGTCGCGCAATTTTGCCGAGGTGGCGCTGATGCTGGAGGACGCCGCCGGCCGCGCGCCGCCGCCCTGGCATGCGCAGGCGGAGCTCGAAATCAGCCGCCGCATCGAGCGCGAAGCGGGCAGTTCCTATCGCATCAACGGCCGCGAGGCGCGGGCCCGCGACGTCCAAACCCTGTTTGCCGATCTCGCCTCCGGCGCGCGGACCTCGGCGATGGTGAGCCAGGGGCGGGTCGCGTCCCTGGTCAATGCCCGCCCCGATGAACGTCGCGCGATCCTCGAGGAAGCCGCCGGCATCAGCGGGCTGCATGCCCGCCGCCACGAGGCGGAGCTGAAACTGCGTGCAACCGAGGCCAATCTCACCCGCGCCGAGGAATTGCGCGCGACCCTCGAGAACCAGTTGCAGGGGTTGAAGCGCCAGGCGCGCCAGGCCCATCGCTACCGCAACCTCTCGGGCGCCATCCGCACCGCCGAGGCCGAGTGGCTCGCGATCCAGCACCAGCGCGCCAGCGCCGCGCGGGAAGCGGCAGGGGCGGCGCTTGCGGCGGCGCAAGCTTTGGTCGCGGCGCGGGGCGAGGACGCGCGGGCGGCGGCGGCCCGGGCGGAGCAGGCGTCGCTCGCGCTGCCGGCGCTGCGCGGCGCCGAGGGCGAGGCGCGAACCGCGCTCGAGCGGGCACGGGTCGCGCTCGAACAGATCGCCGCCGAGGAACGGCGTGCCGCTTCGGCGCTGGCCGAGGCGCGGGCGGCACGCCAACGGCTCGAGCGCGACCGGGCGCATGCCGAGCAATCGCGCGCCGAGGCAGCAGCGGCGCTTTCCCGGCTGGATGAGGAAACCGCCCGGCTCACCACCGAGGCGCAAGCGCACCCGGCCCAGGCCGAGGCCGCCGCCGCCGCCCTCGCCGCCGCCACCGACGCGGCACGCGCGGCCGAGGCGGAGGCCAATCGCGCTCTCGAAATCGCGGCCGAGGCCGAAGCCGGGAGCCGCGCCCTGGCGGCGGCGCGCGGCGAGGCCGAGGCGCGGGCGCGGCGAGCGAGCACGGCGCTGGCGCGGCTGCGTGAGGAAGCGGCGCGTCTGCCCCAAATCGCGCCCGAACGGCTGGCGGCGGCGCGAGCGGCGAGCGCCGCGGCGGACGCAGCGCTGGAGGCGGCGCGACGTCGGCGCGGTGAGAGCGAGACCGAACGCCAAGCCGCCGAAGCCGCCTTGGCCGCCGCCCGCGCCGAGCAAAGCGAACGCGAGGTGGCGCGGGCGAAGCTCGCGGCCGAGGCGGAGGCGCTGGCGGAACTGCTCGCCGTCAAGAATGACGCGCGCTGGCCGCGCATCGAGGATGCGCTGGAGGTGCCGGAGGGGCTGGAAGCCGCCCTCGGCGCGGCGTTCGGTGAGGATCTCGACTCGGCGGCCGACCCGGCGGCGCCGCGTTATTGGCGGGCATTGGCGCCGCTCGATCCCGCGCCGTTGCCCGCCGGCGCCGCACCGCTCGCTGGCCTGGTCCGCGCCCCGGCGGCGCTCGCCCGCGCGCTCGCGGCGATTGGGCTGGTCGAGGGCGATGCGGCGGGAGACGCTTTGCAGCCGCACCTCGCCCCGGGACAGATGCTGGTTTCGCGCGCCGGCGCGGTCTGGCGCTGGGATGGCCATGGCGTTCGCGCCGGAACGCCGACCGCGGCCGCGGTGCGGCTCGCGCAGCGGAACCGGCTCGCGGCCCTTCGCGCCCGGCTGGCCGAGGCAACGGCGGCGGCCGAGGCGGCGCGATCGCGCCGGATGGCAGCGGAAGCCGCGGAAAAATCCGGCCGCGAGGCTGAGAAAACCGCCCGCGATGCGGCCCGTGTCGCGGAACAGGCGGCCGAGCAAGCACGTGCCGCCGCCGCCCGGCTCAGCGCCGAGGCGGCGACCGCGGTGGCACGCGCCAAGGCTCTCGATGAGCAACTGACCCGCGCCGGCAGCGAGGCGGAGGAAGCACAAGCGGCACTGACGCGCCTGGACGAGGCCGCCGCCGCCCTGCCCGACGTCGCCGCCGCCACCGCCGCGCGTGATGCGGCGCGGGCGACGCTGGCCGCGGCGCGCGAGGCGGAAAACACGGCGCGGCGCGCGCATGACGGGTTGGAACGCGCGGCAGCGTTGCGCGCGAGCCGCCTCGCCGCGATCGCGACCGAGCGGGACAACGCGCAGGCGCGGGCGCGCGACGCCGAAGCGCGCGGCGCCGATTATGCCGCGCGTATGGCCGAAAGCGCGGCGGCGCTGGCGGCCGCTGAGACAGAGCCGGCGCGCCTTGCCGCGACGCGAGACGGTTTCGCCGAGGCTCTGGCGGCAGCGGAAGCGCGGCACCGCCAGGCCGCCGCCGCGCTCGCCACCGCCGAGAGCGAGGAAGCCGCCGCCACGCGCGGCGCGCGCGAGGCCGAGGCGGCGCTGGCGCAGGCCCGCGAAGCGATGGTGCGCGGAGAAGGCGAGGTCGCGACCGCCGATCACGCCTGGGGGGTGATCGCCGAACGGGTTTTGGCGCGGCTCGGCGCCAAGCCCGAGTTCCCCCCCCTCCCCGACCCGCTCGACGCGGAGGCCGAGGAGAAAGCGCGCAAGCGCTTCGAGCGTCTTTCGCGCGAGCGCGACGAGATGGGCCCGGTCAATCTCCGCGCCGAGATCGAAGCTGGGGAGATCGAAGCGCAGATCGCCACCATCACCCGCGAATGCGACGAAATCACCACCGCGATCGCCAAGCTGCGCGGCTCGATCGGCCATCTCAACCGTGAGGGGCGCGAGCGCCTCGGTGCTGTGTTCGCCGAGATCGATCGCCATTTCCAAGCGCTGTTCGCGCGCCTGTTCGGCGGCGGGCGGGCGCATCTCGCGCTGGTCGGCTCGGATGATCCGCTGCTCGCCGGGCTCGAGATCTATGCGCAGCCGCCGGGCAAGAAGCTCGCGACCCTGTCGCTGCTCTCCGGCGGCGAGCAGGCGCTGACCGCGCTATCGCTGATTTTCGCGGTCTTCCGCTGCAACCCGGCGCCGATTTGCGTCCTCGACGAGGTCGATGCGCCGCTCGATGACGCCAATGTCGAGCGTTTTTGCACCCTCCTCGAAGACATGGTGCGCGAAACCGCAACGCGCTTCCTGGTGGTCACCCACCATCATCTCACCATGGCGCGGATGGACCGGCTGTTTGGCGTCACCATGCAGGAGCGCGGCGTCTCGCGCCTGCTTTCGGTTGATCTCGTGCGCGCCAGCGCGTTGGTCGATCCGCCGCGGCTGGCCGCGGAATAGGCGTCGCGGCCTGTTAGTATTTTATAAGATTTTTCTTGTTTTCGCGAAAAATTTCTGATTAATTAACCAAATGGCAATCAGCGAACGCAAGGAGCGGGGAATGGACCTCTCAACCAACGAAGCCGAACAGCGGCAAGGCGGATCGGCGGCGGTCATCCCCTTCCCGGCGCGGCCGGCGGCGGAGGCCGAGCGGTTGCGGCGCGCGCTGGCGGCGCTCGACCGGGCCTTGGCCGATCAGCGGCAGGCGGTTTCCACCTGGCGTGGCGCGCTCGGGGATTTGCGCGCGGCGATGGCCGGGCTTGGCGGCCGGGTTACGACCTATCAGAGCGAACTCGAAAAGCTCGCGGGCGGGGTCTCGAGCCTCAATGCCCGCGCGACCTGGCTCCGCGACTGGGCTGACAAGGCGTCTCAGGCGTGATCGAGGCGGGCAGTGCCGCAGGCACTGCCCTACGGGGAAACGTTTTTTGTTCTTTTTTTTTCAAAAAAGAACATCGTCTTCAGGCCGACAGCGCCTCCGGCGCGGTGCGCGCGCGCTTGACGAGAAGTTTGTTGAGAGCGTGGACATAGGCGCGGGCAGAGGCGACGATGGTATCGGTATCCGCCCCCTGGCCATCGACCATTTTGCCGTTTTCCTCGAGCCGCACGGTGACGCGGGCCTGGGCGTCGGTGCCTTCGGTGACGGCGCCGACCGAATAGAGGCGTAGCACCGCGTCATGAGCGAAAAGATCGCGAATGGCGTTGAAGGTCGCGTCCACCGGCCCGTCGCCGGTCGCAACCGCGCTCTGTGCCGCGCCGTCGATCTCGAGTTCGAGTTCGGCGCGCGGCTTGGCCTTGGAGCCGGTATGAACATCGAGCGAGAGGAAGCGGATGCGGTCATGGCCACGCATCACCTCGTCATCGACGAGGGCGATGAGATCTTCGTCATAGACGACCTTCTTGCGGTCGGCGAGATCCTTGAAGCGGCGGAAGGCGTCGTTCAATTGATTATCGCCGATTTCGCCATAGCCGAGGGCGCGGAGCTTGTCGCGGAAGGCGGCGCGGCCGGAATGTTTGCCCATGACCAGCGAGGATTTGGTCCAGCCGACGCTCTCTGGCGTCATGATCTCGTAGGTCGCGGCGTTTTTCAGGACGCCGTCTTGATGGATGCCGGATTCGTGGGCAAAGGCGTTGCGCCCGACGATCGCCTTGTTGGGTTGGACGTCAAAGCCGGTAATGGTGGAGAGCAGCTTCGAGGTGCGGAGGATTTTCGGCGTCTCGATGCCCGAATGCCAGGCGAGCGCATCATGACGGGTGCGGATCGCCATGACGATTTCCTCGAGTGCTGCGTTGCCGGCGCGTTCGCCAATACCATTGATGGTGCATTCCACCTGACGCACGCCGGCGCGGATGGCGGCAATGGTGTTGGCGACGGCAAGGCCGAGATCATTGTGGTTATGGGCGGAGAAAATCACCTTTTCCGCCCCCGGCACGCGTTCGCGCAGCATGGTGAAGATGCGCGCGATATCTTCCGGCAGGGCGTAGCCGACGGTATCGGGGATATTGATGGTGGTGGCGCCGGCTTTGATCGCGGCTTCCACGCAGCGGCAGAGGAAATCAGGGTCGGTGCGGCTGCCGTCTTCCGCCGACCATTCGACGTCGTCGGTATAGTTGCGGGCGAGGGTATTGCCGTCGATGACCGCCTGCAAAACCGTCTCGGGCGCCATCCGCAGCTTGTATTTCATGTGCAGCGGGCTGGTGGAGATGAAATTATGGATGCGGCGGCGCTCGGCGGGGCGGATCGCCTCGCCGGCGCGGGCGATATCGTCGCGCCCGCCGGTGCGCGCGAGGCCACAGATCACCGGCCCCTTGATGGTCCGCGCGATGGCGTCCACGCTTTCGAAATCGCCGGGGCTTGCGATCGGGAAGCCGGCTTCGAGGACATCGACGCCGAGTTCGGCCAGGGCTTCGGCCATGCGCAGCTTTTCGGTGAGATTCATCGAAAATCCGGGCGATTGCTCCCCGTCGCGGAGTGTCGTGTCAAAGATAATGATGCGGTCGGGGTCGAGCGCGCCGAAGTTTGGGTGGGAGATGGTCATGGGGCCAGTCCTTGAACCGGATGGTTGCGACGAATTGCCTCAAAAATCCCCTGAACGATGCCGGCGAAGCCGCGCGGCGTCACGCCCAGGGGCGGCTAAGTCGCAGAATAAGGAGGCCAGCGCCGAAAGCGGCGCGGCCAGCGGGCGTGGCCCGGAAACTGCCGGAAAACCGGATCATCATTCCGCAATACCACCCCGAGGCCGGCGGCGCAAGCGCACGGCGGATGGCGGATGGCAACCATTGACAATCAACCGCCCAAGCCCGCCAGATGATACGGCAAAAGGAGTCTTGCCCCATGGTCACAAGCGAAGACAATTCCCCTCCGGTTTCGCTGGAATCGGTAGCCATTTCGCAAGTTGCTGACATCTTGCAAAAATCCTTGCATGCGCATTGGCGGACATTCCTCGCCGAGGGGATCGTCCTTTGCCTGCTCGGGCTTGCCGCCATCGTCGTGCCGCCGCTTGCGGGATTGGCGGCGACGATTTTTCTCGGCTGGTTGTTCGTGATCGCCGGGTTCTTTGGCCTGGTTTTCACGTTTCGGGCGCAGCGGGCGCCGGGCTTCGGCTGGTCACTGCTTTCGGCGGTGCTGGCCGTTGCCGCCGGCGGCGTGCTGCTCTGGAACCCGTTTCAGGGCCTGGTGACGCTGACCTATGTGTTGATCGCGTTTTTTATCATTGATGGCATTTTCATGATCATGCTGGCGATCGCCCATCGCCGCGATCTTTCGGGCAAATGGGAATGGGTGATGTGGAACGGCGTCATCGACCTCATTCTCGCCGGCTTGGTCATTGCCGGCCTGCCCGGGACGCTCGCCTGGGCGCTCGGCCTTCTCGTCGGCATCGATTTGCTGTTCGGCGGCGCCTCGCTCATCGCCATGGCGCTGCACGCGCGGGCTGAGTCGGGCGGCGGCTAAGCGGCTTCGCCGCCCCTCGGAACAAAGAGTCGGCCTGTTCGGAGGGGCGGCGCTGGACAATCAGGCGACGAGATGCCCACCCTGGTCGCCGATATAACCGGCGAGTTTCAGGCTCCCGATGGTGTCACCGAGATTCATGCCGTGCGGCGAGGCGCCGCTGGTGTCATAGGCCATGGTCTGGATCGGCGCGTCGCCGGCAGCGAAATCGGCTTGGCTGCCGAAAATGAACGCGTAGGTTTCCGCGCCGGGGGTGGTGCTGAAATGGCTGCTCGCCCCGGTGTTGGCGATGTTGGTGAGCGGATTGAGAGCGGCATCGGCGTAGATATTCTCGCCGGTGGTGACGCTGCCCTCGAAATAGATCTGGCTGCCGCTAGCGAACGGATTGGCGTTGTTGGAGATTTCCATGAACGCCAGCGATTGGCTGTTTGCGCCGCTGACCGAGGCGAGCGCGGTGCTGCCGGAGGCGAGGGACACCGTATCACCCGGGTTATAGGTGAATTCCAGGGTCTGCGCGGTGCCATAAAGGCTCGCGAGATTGCCGGTGGGCGCGGTGCCACCGACGGTGATGTCGCTGTTGGCGCTGAGAAGCTGGATTTCCTTGGTATCACTCGCGGTTACGGTGGTTGAGGTGCTGGCCGTGCCGGTGGTGGCCGTCGCCGTCACGGTATCCGCATAGCCAGCGTTTTGCGGCGGCGGGCTCGACGGGCCGCACGACGATGGCGGCG
>NZ_JBMFWJ010000040.1:0-2279 GCF_049965395.1 Acidibrevibacterium sp. | reverse complement strand
GCGCCGACGGCGGCGGGCTCATCCCCGACGGCGGCGGCGGCGGCGAGCCGCTCGGGCTGCTCGGCGGCGGGCTCGACGGGCCGCACGACGATGGCGGCGGCGCCGACGGCGGCGGGCTCATCCCCGACGGCGGCGGCGGCGGCGAGCCGCTCGGCGACATATAATCGGCGGTCACAGTGTAAACCCAGGTTTCGCCGGGGGTAAACACGCCGCTGTGGTTCGTGTCCCCGATATTATAGCCGTCGCTCAGAACCGGGGTCACAGTAACATCATCGGGCGACGTCGCATTACCGATATTGTCAGTCACCTGTAAGTTGTGGAGATCGGTGTTACCTGTATTGGTGACGTCGACCGTATATGTAACCTCACCACAACCACTGACAACGAGCGTATTGGGTATCTTGATCACCGAGATCGAGGAACTCGTCGGCGTGGTTTCCGGCTGATAAAGCCCCGCATCAATGTTGGTCAGAGTCTCACCGGAGGTCACCGTGAACGGCGCGGTGATGCCCGTCGATTGGTTCGGCGCGCTGCCCAGATCATTCGCGATCGAGGTCTGCGGCGTAAACTCATAGCCGGTCGGCGCGATGAACTGAACCTGATAAGTCCCGGGCGTAACGTTAGTGAAATCATAAAGCCCTTGGCTGTTCGTCGTCGTCGTCTCGAGCACCGTGCCCGACGTGTTTTCAAGCTCCACCGTCACCCCGGCAACCCCGGGGCCCGCGTTCACGCCACTCTGGATGCCGCTGTCGGTCGGCGAGAGAAACACATTGTCGCCGATCGAAGCCGGCTGATAGAGCCCAGCATCGATATTGGTCAGCGTCTCGCCAGCAGCCAGCGTGATCGGCTGCGTGATGCCGGTCGATTGGTTCGGCGCGCTGCCGAGATCATTCGCAATCGAGGTCTGCGGCGTGAAATCATAGCCGGTCGGCGCGACGAACTGAACCTCATAGGTGCCAGCGACGAGATTGGTGAAATCGTAAAGCCCCTGGCTGTTCGTCGTCGTCGTCTCAAGCACCGTGCCTGACGTGTTCTCAAGCTCCACCGTCACCCCGGCAACCCCTGGGCCCGCGTTCACGCCGCTTTGGATGCCGCTCGCATTGGGCGAGAGGAACACGTTGTCGCCGATCGAGCCAAGCGAGGTCAGCGGGGTTTGCCCGAAGCTCTGACTGATCTGGCTGAACGTCGCTTGGGCGGTACTGGCGGCGCTGGAGGAGACCGAGGCGATGACCTGGACATCGACCTTGAGGTTGGTCTCACCGCTCGTAAGCGGGATATCGCCAGCGGTATAGGGCGGCGCCGTCGGGTTGGCGAGATTGACGGTGATCTGGCCGAGCTCGGCATTGGTCGTCGGGTTATAGACCGTCTCGATCGCGGTCAGCGTCTCGCCCGCGGCGACCGTCGAATCGGGGACCATCGACAGGCCGAGATTGGTGATCGCGTCCGCCGCGTTGGTGGAGGCGACGTCGTAGGTGAAATCGAGTGTCTCGCTGCCGCCGGGGGCGATGGCGCCGGTATGGAATCCCGCCCACTCGATCTCGCCGCCGGCCACCGGCAGAAGAGTGGCGGAGGAGGTCTGGCCGATGAACGGCGTGACCGAGCCGCTATCGATCTCGCTGACCGCGATATTGGTAAAGGCGAGGTTGAAACCCGAAACGTTCGGAAACGTTTGTGAACTGGACATAAAGACCCCCCACGCCTTCTCGTCTATCGAAAAGACGGCTGATCCAAACCATTGAAAGAGGGGCAAGCCATGCCCGGCCTGCCCCGTGGCGTCACGTCAGCCGCGCGTCACGCGGCGCGGGCACGGCGGGCGAAAAATAGCGCCCCGAGGCCAAGGCAGAACAAGCCGATCGTCGCCGGCTCGGGCACCGTATTGGTGGGGCCGGGGACATCGTAGAAATACTGCGTCACCGAAAGCAGGCTCGAGCTTGGGCTGACGGCGATATCCTTGGTGATGTAGATGTTATTATCGGCCGAACTCAGCGTCAGCGTCGTCGTGCTATTGAGGCCTTGGCCCGAGATATTGGCGAGGGCAGCCCCTGTGTTGTAGTCGATGACAGTCTCGCTCACCGTCGCGGTTCCGGTGCCGCCGCCGACGGCGAGGCCGATGCCGGAGATATTGCCAGGCGCGCTCTGCACCTCGAAGCCCAGGGTCAAATCCTCGGTGGCACCGGAGGTATTGGTCAGCAGCGTGCCGCCATTCGCGCCGGTAATTTCAACGCCGGCATACCCTCCCGGCGAGGAGGTCACCGCGAGCATTTCGCCAATATTGCTAG
>NZ_JBMFWJ010000039.1:0-26032 GCF_049965395.1 Acidibrevibacterium sp. | reverse complement strand
AGTAGTCCTAATCTTAGGAGGCCGATCAGTTCTTTTTTAAAAAAAAGAACCCAAAAACTTATCCCCGCTCAGACGTAACGGGCAGCGCCGATGGCGCTGCCCGGTCCGAGAAGAGGGAATCAGGCTGCGTGGACCAGCGTGCGCGGCGCCTCACCGGCCTGGATCGGCACCTGGCGTGGCTTCAGGCTTTCCGGCACGACACGCTTCAAATTGATGTGGAGAAGGCCGTTTTTCAGCTCCGCCCCCTCGACGACGAGATGATCGGCCAGCACGAAACGGCGCTCGAACGGCCGCCCGGCGATCCCGCGGTACAGAATTTCTGTTTGCGGCCCATCCTTCGCCACGCGTCCCGCGACGGAGAGCGCGTTTTCCTTGATGGTGATTTCCAGATCTTCCTGCGCGAAGCCCGCCACCGCCATGGTGATGCGGTATTGATCTTCGGCCAGTTTCTCGATGTTGTAAGGCGGGTAGGACGAGGCTTCGGCCCCAGCCTGAGCGCTATCCATCAACTGCGCCAAACGGTCGAAGCCGATGGCGGTGCGGAACAGCGGCGCGAAATCGAACCCAGTCATTGAACAACCTCCAATATCCAGCAAGGTTTCACTCTGGCCGCCCGGTCGGGCCAGCCGATGCAGACACCGGAACCCCAAACGGGCACCCCGGCAGCTCGGGATATGGGTAAAATCGCGCTTCCTTCAAGAGCCCCGCATGCGAGGCAAACGGCTATTTTCAGCCGCGCTTGAGGCCGATCCCGGCGAATTTCTTGTTGAACTTCGCAACCTGGCCGCCGGTATCGACGATGCGCTGCACGCCGGTCCAGGCGGGATGGGATTTCGGGTCGATGTCGAGCCGGAGGGTGTCGCCGGCTTTGCCCCAGGTCGAGCGGGTGGTGAACTGGGTGCCGTCGGTCATGACGACATTGATCTCATGGTAATCGGGGTGAATGCCCTGTTTCATCGCACGCTCCATAGCTGCCCCGCCGATACCGACCGGCAGGCGCGGCGAGCGTCATAGCGCCGCCGCCGCCGGCGGGCAAGCCGGCGGCGGCGGGTTCAGGTCAATTCTGGTTCGGCTGGTTCATCGGCATCTGCGGCATTTGGCCGCCCTGCATCCGGGCCTTGCGTCGCGCCTCCTGATAGCGGAAAGAGGCGTCGGCGGCCTTGCGCTGTTCGGGCGATAGCACCTCATAAAGCGAAGTGAAGGCCGGGATCAGACGATGCATGTTGCTGACATGGGCCTCGGCGATCCGCTCATAGGATTTCAGGCTTTCGACCGCGTTCATCTGGTCGAAATGGCTGGCCCGCTCTTTGAACAGCGTCTCCATATCGGCGGCATTCTCGCGCATCACCCTGGCCAAGGCCTCCCATTGCGGCTCTTGCGCAGCGGTGATTTTGAGGGTTTGGTGGAGCTGCGTGATTTGCTGGTTCACCCGCTCCATCGGGTCACGCTTGGTGTTCGGCATGCCTTGTTGTGGCATGCCCTGTCCTTCCGGCATCCCCATTTGCTGAGCGAACGCCGGCACCGTCGCGAGCGGGGCGGCAAGGGCCGCGAGCGAGAAGGTCAAAGCACGCAGCCGAAGTGCGAGTGACGAGCCTGTCATGTGTTCTCTCCATCTATTGATCCGCGTCGTCGAGGCGAGGCCTGACGCCGGCGGCGGCGGGAGCATGCCCGAAGACTGTAACGCAAGCCAGTGTCGCCCGTTTCAAACTGTTGCGGGTATCCGCCAGTGCCGGCGCTAGGGCGGCGCCACGCTCAGGGCAGGTGCGCGCGCTGATACTGGGGCGGCAGCTCCGGGGTGAGGCCGAGGCTGCGCGCCGCGCGCTGCGGCCAGGCGGGATCGGCGAGGAGCGCGCGAGCAAGGAAGACGAGATCGGCGCGGCCATTGCCGAGAATTTCCTCGGCATGGAACGGGTCGCGGATCAAGCCGACGGCGCCGGTGGCGATCCCGGCTTCATGCCGGATCCGCTCGGCGAACGGCACCTGATAGCCGGGATGGAGGGAGGGAATGCGCTGCGCCGGCGACGCCCCGCCTGAGGAGCAATCGATCAAATCGACGTCGCCACGCGCCTTGAGGCGTTTGGCCAGCGTCACCGCTTCCTCGATCGTGAACCCGCCCTCAACCCAATCGGTGCACGAGAGGCGGACGAAAAGCGGCAATTCCGCCGGCCATTCGCTGCGCACCGCGTCGATCACCTCCATCAGCGCCCGCGACCGCCCGGCGAGATCGCCGCCATAGGAATCGTCTCGGTGATTGGCGAGCGGCGAGAGGAAAGAATGGAGAAGATAGCCGTGGGCGGCATGGATTTCGGCGATCTTGAAGCCGGCGCGACGCGCCATCCGGGCGGTCGCGGCGAACTGCCCGACGATCTCGGCGATTTGGCCGGGGCGCAGCGCCTCGGGAATGGTGTAGCCCTCGCCAAACGGGATGGCGCTCGGGGCGAGCGGCGTCCAGCCGCCGGCGGTATGGGGGATCGGCTTGTTGCCCTCCCAGGGCGGGGTCACACTCGCCTTGCGCCCGGCATGGGCGATCTGGATCGCCGGCACCGCGCCGAGGCGGCTGATCAGCGCGGCGAGGCGGGCCAAAAACGCCTCCTGTGCGTCGTTCCATAGGCCGAGGCAGCCCGGGGTGATACGCCCGATCGCCGAGACATGGGTCGCCTCGGTGAAAACGATGCCGGCGCCACCCGCCGCCTTGGCGCCGAGATTCTGGATGTGCCAATCATTGCCGAGGCCGTCTTCGGCGCTGTACTGGCACATCGGCGAGACCGTGATGCGGTTGCGGGCGGTGACCGAGCGGAAAGTGACGGGCTGAAACAAATGCGGGACGGCGCTCATGGGGCGTGGCTTCCTCGAAAAAGGGGCAGCATGCTGAGTTTTCCGATAGGATACCGGCTCCGGCGTGACAAGGGCGGGCGCCGATGACCCGTATCCTGCTTTTCAACTCCTCGGTCGCGCATGGTCATGTCGGCGCATGCGCGCAGGCTTTCCCCTTAGCGCGCCTCGGCGCCGAGGTTGCGCTGGTGGGAACGGTGCGATTTTCCAACCATCCCGGCTATGGCAGCTTCCGCGGCGAAATCAGCGCGCCGGCCGAAATCACCGCTCTCACCGAAGGGATGGAAGCGATCGGCGCGCTCGATGGGTTGGACGGCGTGCTCTCCGGCTATCTCGGCAGCGCCGAGACCGCGGACGCGGTGCTGGCGGCGGTTATGCGCGCCAGAGCGCAGAGCCCCGGCGCCCTCTATGCCTGCGATCCGGTGATCGGCGATCATGGCCGCGTCTATGTTCGCCCCGGCATTGCCGAAATTTTGGCCGCAAAAGCGCTGCCGATGGCCGATCTCGTAACACCGAACCCGTTCGAACTCGGCCTTTTGAGCGGGACTCCGATCGCCGATTTCGCCGCGGCGAGAAAGGCAGCGATGCGCTTGGCAGCCAGGCTTCGCCCGGGTGGGCCGCGCCTCGTGCTCGCGACGGGTCTTGCCCTCGCCGAGGCGCCTGCGGCGGCGATCGAGTGCTTGCTTGCGGATGGGGAGACATGTTTTCGGGTGCGAACGCCGAAGCTCCCACTCGCCGCGAGCGGCGCCGGCGACCTCGCGGCGGCGCTATTTTTCCTCGAATTTCTGCGCACGCGAAACGGCCCGGCGGCGCTTTCGGCGATGGTGGCACGGCTGTTCGCGGTTCTCGAGGCGACCGGCGCCGCGCGTGAACTGGCCCTCGTCGCGGCACAGGACGCCCTCGCGACGCCCCGGCACAATTTTCCCGCCGAACCGTGCTAAGCGGCGGCTATGGTACCGAAAGCGCGATCAGGAACGGCCCCCGCCTGGTCTCGGCGTAGGCGAGAAGATCGCTGAACCGGGCACCATCCTCGGCCGCTGCCGCTTCCACCCCCATGCCGCCGGCAAGCTTGACCCAATCGAGATCGGGATCGTCGAGGCTCATCATGCCGAGCGCGCGCGGGCCGGGATTAGCGCCGACATTGGCCAATTCCCCGAGCAGGATGGCATAGCGGCGGTTGGCGAAAACGATCGTGGTGACATCGAGCCGCTCGCGAGCCTGGGTCCAGAGCGCTTGCAGGGTGTACATCGCCGAGCCATCCGCCTGCAGCGAAATCACCCGCCGCCCCGGCGCGCCGATCGCCGCCCCGACCGCCATCGGCAGGCCATCGCCGATCGCGCCACCCGTCAGTTGCAGCCAGTCATGCGGGGCGGCGCGATAGGATTGCGCGAAAATCCCGCGCCCAAAACTCCCCGCCTCGTCGATCACCACCGCATTCTCAGGGAGATGGGCGAGGATGGTCTCAGCGCCGCTTTCCGGCGTCAGCGCCCCACGCACCGGCGAAAGCGGCGGAAGATCAGCCGCCGCCGGCGCCGCCGTGGCGCCGAGTTCGTCGGCCAGTGCCGCGAGCGCCGCCGGCCCATCCTGCTCGGGGCGGGCGAGGACATGGATCTCGCAATCGGGCGGCGCGAGCCGGTTCGGCCGGCCGGGATAGGCGAAAAACGACACCGGCGGGGTTGCCCCAACCAGGATCAGATGGCGAATGCCAGCCAGCGCCGCCAGTGCCTGGTCGAGCGGATAAGGAATGCGCCCGATCGCGACCCGCCCGCGCCCACGCGCGACCCGGCCATTCTGCTGCTGCGCGAGCAAACGCGCCCCGCTCGCCGCAGCGATCCGCGCCGCGTCTTCGAGCGGGGCGGCAAGGAGGGCTTTGCTGCCGAGCAGCAGCATCGCCGGCTCGCCCCGGCGCAACACCCGCGCGGCATGGTGCACGGCGCCGGGATCGACCGCGGCCGGCGGCGGGACAGGGAGCGGCGCGGCGACGATCCCGCCTTCGTCCCAGGCGGTATCGGCGGGCAGGATCAGGCTCGCGATCTGGCCCGGCGCGGTCAGCGCCGCTTGCACCGCCGCCGCGGCACATCGCCCGACCTCGGCCGCCGCGGTCGCGGTGCGCACAAACCCCGAGACCGGCCGCGCCCAGCCCTCGGTATCGGCGGTCAGCGGCGCATCGAGCGGGCGATGATAGGTTGCCTGATCGCCGATAATGGCAACCAGCGGTGTCCTCGCGCGTCGCGCGTTATGGAGATTAGCGAGGCCATTGGCGAGGCCGGGGCCGCAATGGAGAAGACAGGCGGCGGGCTTTCCCATCATGCGCCCATACCCGTCGGCCGCACCCGTTACCACCCCCTCAAACAGGCCGAGCACCGAGCGCATGCCGGGAATGCGATCGAGGGCGGCGACGAAATGCATCTCACTCGTGCCGGGATTGGCAAAACAGGTATCGACGCCGCAGGCGAGCAGCGTATGCACCAGACTTTCCGCGCCATTCATGTCGTTTCCATCCATTATTTCGCGATAGTGTCAGGCAAGAAGGGTGTTCTTTGTTTTGAAAAAAAGAACCAAAAAACTTTTCCCCTATGCCGAGGACACGGCAACTCCCAGAAAACGGGGCAAATTTACATTTCAAGGTGCCCCGAGCCCGCCAGCGCGTTCGATGAAGGTGGCGATCTCGGCAACGCCGCGCCCCGCGCGCACATTGGCGAAAACGAAAGGCCGCTCGCCACGCATCTTGCGCGCATCACGATCCATCACCGCAAGACTGGCGCCGACAAACGGCGCGAGATCGGTTTTGTTGATCACCAGGAGATCGCTGCGGGTGATGCCGGGGCCGCCCTTGCGCGGAATTTTATCGCCGGCCGAAACATCGATGACATAGATTGTGATATCGGCGAGTTCCGGGCTGAAGGTCGCCGCAAGATTGTCGCCGCCGCTTTCGATCAGGATGAGATCAAGGCGCGGAAAACGCTCCCTAAGATCGGCAACACCCGCAAGATTGATCGAGGCGTCTTCCCGGATCGCGGTATGCGGGCAGCCGCCGGTCTCGATGCCGAGAATGCGGTCGCTGGTGAGCGAGCCGGCGCGGGTGAGGAATTCCGCGTCCTCCTTCGTGTAAATATCGTTGGTGATGGCAGCGATTTCGAAACGGTCACGGAACTGGCGGCAGAGCGCGTCCATCAGCGCGGTTTTGCCACTGCCGACGGGGCCGCCGATGCCAACACGCAGCGGGCCAGTGGGAGAGGGGCTAGTGGGGGAGGGGGCAGTGGGAGACGGGCTCATGAGCGGAACAACCTCGTATATTGGGTTTCATGGCGCATCGCCGCGATATCAGCACGAAAACAAACGCCGCCGAGATCATCGAGATCCTGGCCACGGCTTTCGAACGCGATCTCGAGAAGACCTTGCTCAAGGGCTGCCAGCACCGCAAGCCCTGCCGATTGGCCGAGCGGGATCAGCCGGACGCCAGCGGAGACGAGATTGGCGGCAAAGGCATGGAGATAACCGATCACCGCCGCGTCCTCGCCGATTCCATGTCGCGCCGCAAGCACGCCGAGTGCGACAGGCAAAGGGGCTGCGACACTGCCGCCCCATGGCGCCGCTGCCTTAGCGAAAGCGGCGCCTTGCGTCAGCGTCTCGGCGCGCCGCTCGGCGGCAGGCGCGATTGCTGCGCCGATCGCCGCGATCTCCTCAAGCCGCATGGGGTTCGCGCTGGCCCGATGGGCGGTGCGCAGCAGAATGGCATCGTTGCGCCCGCTGCCGTGATGAAGCAAATCCGCGAGCCAGGCGCGGAGGCTTTCGCCGTCTGTGACATCGCCCGCGCCGACCGCCCATTCCAGCCCGTGCGAATAGGCGAATGCGCCGGTGGGAAACGCTGGGGACAGCCAGGTCAGGAGATGCAGAAAAGCGCTTGGATCAATGATCATGATGATGCCCGGAATGATGCCCATGTTCATGCGATCCGTGGCCGCCGGGATAGGCACCGGGTTCGGGATCGAACGGCGCCATGCGCGCATGGACATGGCCGCCGAGCCCCGCAACCATCGCCGCGATGACATGATCGGCACGAATACGCAAAGCGCCTTCCAACAACTGCACCGGCAGATGACGATTGCCGAGATGCCAGGCGATGCGGAGAAGGACCGCAGGCTGGGCATGGATGTCGAGCACCGCTTCCGGGGCAGCGATGACGCGGACGATACCGCCGCTATCGAGCACCAACCCGTCACCATCGCCGAGCCGCACCGTCTCGCCGAGATCGAGTAGGATTTCCTGCCCGGCGAGCGTGGTCAGCAAAATCCGGCGGCGATGGCGGTGGTCGAAATCGAGCGCTACGGCATCGCTCTCCTGCGCCCCGGGCGGCCAATGCCCGGCTCGGTGAACGCTGATCGCGCGCATCAGAATAAGAAATAGCGCTGCGCCAAAGGCAGCACCGCTGCCGGCTCACAGGTCAATAAGACACCATCGGCGCGCACCTCGTAGGTTTCCGGATCGACCTCGATCTTCGGCAGCGCATCGTTATGGATCATGCTGCGCTTGCCGATGCCGCCGCGGGTATCGGTAACCGCGACTAATCGCCGCGATAGCCCGAGCCCGCGGCCGAGATCGGCGTCCAACGCCGCAGCGGAGACGAAAGTGAGGCAGCTCTCAGCAAGCGCCCTCCCGAAGGCTGCGAACATCGGGCGCATATGGACCGGTTGCGGCGTCGGGATGGAAGCGTTGGGATCCCCCATCATCGCCGCAACGATGCTGCCCGACTTGATGACGAGATCGGGCTTTGCGCCGAAAAAAGCCGGCGACCACAAAACCAGATCAGCCAGTTTACCAATTTCCACAGAACCGACTTCCCGCGCCAGCCCCTGCGCGATCGCCGGATTGATGGTGTATTTCGCGATATAGCGTTTGACGCGATGATTATCGGCCGCACCATCCCCGGGCAGCGAGCCGCGCTGAAGTTTCATCTTATGCGCGGTCTGCCAAGTGCGCGTAATGACCTCGCCGACGCGGCCCATTGCCTGGCTGTCGGACGAAATCATCGAAATGGCACCAAGATCGTGGAGAATGTCTTCCGCGGCAATCGTCTCGCGCCGGATGCGGCTTTCGGCGAAGGCGATATCTTCTGGGATCGCGGCGTCGAGATGATGACACACCATCAGCATGTCGAGATGCTCATCGATGGTGTTCGCCGTGTAGGGCCGGGTCGGGTTGGTCGAACTCGGCAAGACATTGGCGAAGCCGGCGAGCTTGATGATATCCGGCGCGTGGCCGCCGCCGGCGCCTTCGGTATGAAAGGCGTGGATGGTGCGCCCGGCGAAGGCGGCGATGGTGTCTTCGACAAAGCCCGATTCATTGAGCGTGTCGGTATGGATCATCACCGGGATATCGAAGCGATCGGCGACCGAAAGACAGCAATCGATCGCCGCCGGCGTCGTGCCCCAATCCTCGTGCAGCTTCAGCGCCGCAGCCCCCGCGCGCACCATTTCCTCGAGCGCCGCCGGCCGCGCCGCGTTGCCCTTGCCGGCGAACGCGAGATTGACCGGCAAACCCTCGGCCGCTTGCAGCATGCGCGCGAGATGCCATGGGCCCGGCGTGCAGGTGGTCGCGGCGGTGCCGGTCGCGGGGCCGGTGCCGCCGCCGATCATGGTGGTGATGCCGGACGCCAGCGCCTCTTCCACCTGCTGTGGACAAATGAAATGGATATGCGCGTCGATCCCGCCGGCGGTGACGATCTTTCCTTCGCCGGCGATGATCTCGGTGCCCGGGCCGATGATGATATCGACGCCAGGCTGGATATCGGGATTACCCGCCTTGCCGATCCCCGAGATACGGCCATCGCGAATGCCGATATCGGCCTTGACGATCCCCCAATGATCGATGATCAGCGCGTTGGTGATGACGGTATCATGGGCGCCCTCGGCGCGGCTCCGCTGCGACTGGCCCATGCCGTCGCGGATCACCTTGCCGCCGCCGAATTTCACTTCCTCGCCCGGGAGGGAAAAATCCTTCTCGACACTGACGAAAAGATCGGTATCGCCGAGGCGGACGCGATCGCCCACCGTCGGGCCGAACATGTCGGCATAGGCCGCACGCGAAAGTTTCACCATTTTCCTAAAGCTTTCCCATCACCGCACCGCGGAAACCGTAAACCACACGATCGCCACGAAACGGCACCAGCGTCACCTCGCGCGCTGCCCCGGGTTCGAACCGCACCGCGGTGCCGGCGGCGATATCGAGGCGATGGCCGTGCGCCAAAGCGCGATCAAAGCGCAACGCCGGATTGGTTTCGGCGAAATGATAATGGCTTCCGACCTGGATCGGACGATCGCCGGTATTTTCAACCAGCAGGACGAGCCGCATGAGATCTGCGTTCATCTCAATCTCGCCGGCGGCGGGGATGATCTCGCCCGGGATCATCGAATCGGCTCATGCACAGTGACGAGCTTGGTGCCGTCGGGGAAAGTTGCCTCCACCTGCACGTCAGGGATCATCTCGGCAACCCCTTCCATCACCTGCGCCCGCGTGATCACCGCAGCACCTCCTTGCATGAGTTCGGCAACCGAGCGCCCATCGCGCGCGCCTTCCACGACAAAATCGGTGATCAGCGCAATGGCTTCGGGATAATTGAGCCGGACCCCGCGTTCAAGGCGCCGTCGCGCCACCACCGCCGCCATGGCGACCAAAAGCTTATCTTTTTCGCGCGGCGTCAGATTCATGGCACGCTTCCCCTCATTCCCGTCACCTCAGCCTTGCCACACCCGCGGCATCCTCCGGCGATCGCGCAAAACATGCAAGCCCGCCATCACCGCCCGCCGCAGCCCACGCGTGTCGGGCGCGAGAATACGGGCGATGAGAAGATCAGGCAAAACCAGGCTGACCCCGGCCTCGACCCCGGCCAGCGCGTCGCGCAGCGCCTCGCGGCGCGCACCCGCCGCAGCGGCGGCATAAACCAGCAGCGCCGTCGCGCCGGCGCCAGCGCCGGTTGCGCGGCCTGCGAGCCGGGCTGCGATATCGCCACTCAATCGCGTCATTTCCTGAAGCTGCAAGCGCCCATTGCGAAATAGCCGGAAGCGATCACGAAGATCGCCGGCTTGAAGCCGCTCGCCCATCGCCGTGCGGCCGAACACCAGCATCTCGACGCCGAGAAACACCGCGCCCGCGGCGAGGGTAACGTCGATCTGGCGCGAGAGTGCGCACGCGTTGAAAAGAATGCTCTCCTGCGGCAGCCATTCCCCATGGGCGCCGGGCGCGAGCGTGATCGTGGTTGATACGCGCGCCGGATCGTCGCCGGCGAGCACGCGATAAAACCGCTCCGCCGCTGGCGACGCCAGGATCGCGCGGGTGTTTTCGCCGAGCGCGATCTCGGTTTCCAGATGATCGCCGCCGGCAACCCCGCCCGAGACATTGAGCAGCAGCGCTTCCGGCCATGCCGCGCTCTCCGGGCGGGGAAAGCGCGCTTTGAGGCAGCCGCGCTGATAGAGTTCGGCAAGCACGCTTCTCTCTTCTCGCCGGCAAAACGCGATCCTGAGCGCCCCGTCGGCACGCTGGGAGCGGGGTCTCGTCTCGTCATACGGAAAGGCGGCGGCGGACATCGGCGTGGTCAAGCTCCTCGGCACGACCCGCCAGCACGATCGCGCCGCGTTCCATCACGGCGATGCTTTGCGCGAGATCACGGGCGAAATCGAAATATTGCTCGACCAACAGAATGGCCATTTCGCCGCGCCCGCGCAACAGGCTGATGACACGACCGATATCCTTGATGATACTGGGCTGAATGCCTTCGGTCGGCTCATCGAGCACCAAAAGACGGGGCCTCGTTACCAAAGCGCGGGCGATCGCGAGCTGCTGCTGCTGGCCGCCGGAAAGATCGCCACCCCGCCGACGCAGCATGGTTTTCAAGATGGGGAAAAGGTCGAAAATCTCGTCGGCGATACGCCGCTGGCGGCGTGGCAGAACCGCCAATCCGGTCTCGAGATTTTCCTTGACCGTCAATAGCGGGAAAATATCACGCCCCTGCGGCACATAGGCCATGCCGCGCCGCGCCCGCTCATAGGGAGCGAGGCGATGGATCTCCGCGCCCTCCCAGCGGATGGTGCCCCGCGTGATCGCGTGCGCCCCAACCACCGCGCGCAAAAGGCTCGTCTTGCCGACGCCGTTGCGGCCGAGCACAGAGGTTACTTCGCCCAACGCGGCCTGCAACGATACCCCACGCAGCGCCACCGCCGCGCCGTAATACAAATCCACATCGGTGATTTCGAGCATGATCGCTATCGTTCCTCAACGTCCGAGATAGACTTCGATCACCCTTGGATCGTTGCTGACATGATCGATGCTGCCCTCAGAGAGCACCGAACCCTCGTGCAGAACCGTCACCCTGACATCGAGGGCACGCACGAAATCCATGTCGTGCTCGACGACGACAACGCTCTTGCTGCGGTTGATCTCGCGCAGCAGCCGCGCGGTTTCGGCGGTTTCGGCATCCGTCATGCCGGCAACGGGCTCATCGACGAGTAGGAGATCAGGCTCCTGCGCCAGCAACATGCCGATTTCGAGCCATTGCTTCTGGCCGTGGGAGAGATCGCCGGCGCGGCGATGGCGGTGTTCGGTGAGGCGAATGGTATCGAGAAGTGCCGCGATGCGATCGTGCTCGGCGGCCGTTTCACGGGCAAAAAGGGCCCGTCGTGGTGTCCGATTGCCGGCAAGCGCAAGCAGCAGATTGTCATAAACGCTGTGCGGCTCGAAGACCGTCGGCTTCTGGAATTTCCGCCCGATGCCGAGTGCGGCGATCGCCGGCTCGTCGAGATGGGTGAGATCGGTGTCGGCGCGGAAAACGACCTCACCCGAATCGGGGCGGGTCTTACCGGTGATGACATCCATCATCGTCGTCTTGCCGGCGCCGTTGGGGCCGATCACCGCGCGCATCTCGCCCGGCGCCAGAACCAGGGAGAGATTATTGAGCGCGCGAAACCCGTCAAAGCTGACGCTGACGCCGTTGAGATAAAGCAGAGTGTCGGAGGCTTCCCCAATGCGGCCGCTCATGCCGGGCGTTCCTTGGCGGCGGGAATTTCGGATGCGGTGACGGTGGGTTTGCGGGCAAAGATCCGGATCAGGCCTTGCGGCAGGAAGAGGGTCGTCAGAATAAACAGGGCGCCGAGCGCATAGAGCCAAACATCGGGCAATGCGCTGGTGAAATAGGTCTTCCCGAGATTGACGAGAACGGCGCCAAGCATCGCCCCGGCCAGTGTGCCGCGCCCGCCGACCGCAACCCAGATCACCGCCTCGATCGAATTGGCGGGCGAGAATTCGCCAGGGTTAATGATACCAACCTGAGGCACGTAAAGCGCGCCGCCGATGCCGGCGATCATCGCCGAGAGAACGAACACGAAGAGTTTGTAGGATTCCGGCCGGTAGCCGAGAAAGCGGGTGCGGCTTTCAGCATCGCGAACAGCGATCAGGATTTTGCCGAGCCTGGAGGTGACGACAAAACGCGCGCAGAGAAAGGCAACCGAAAGAAAAAGCGCGGTCGCAAGTAAAAGTCCGTCCCGCGTGCCGTCGGCGTGCAGCTGGAACCCGATGATATCCTTGAAATCAGTCAGGCCATTATTGCCGCCGAACCCCATATTGTTGCGGAAAAACGCCAGCATGAGCGCGAAGGTCAGCGCTTGGGTGATGATCGAGAGATAGACACCCGAGACGCGCGAGCGAAACGCGAGAAACCCGAACACCAGCGCAAGGGCACCGGGGACGAGCACCGCCATGAGCGCTGCGAAGGCAAAATGGTGAAAGCCGTACCAATACCAAGGAAGTTCCGTCCAGTTCAGGAACACCATGAAATCGGGCAGCGTCGCGTTGCCGTAAACCCCGCGGGTGCCGATCTCACGCATCAGATACATACCCATCGCATAGCCGCCGAGGGCAAAAAACGCGGCATGGCCCAGGCTCAAAATGCCGACATAGCCCCAAACGAGATCGAGCGCTAAGGCGAGGATCGCATAAGCGAGATATTTTCCCGCGAGCGAGACGACGAAGATCGACACATGCCAGGGCGAGGACGCCTTCAGCGCGACGTTGCCGAGAACCAGAATGCTGGCGCCGCCGAGCACGAACGCAGGCGGGGCGAAGGTTGCGAATGACGGGCGTATCATGCTTCCGCTGCCCGGCCCTTGAGGGGGAACAAGCCGCGCGGGCGCCTTTGAATGAAAAGGATGACGAGCACCAGAACGGCGATCTTGCCGAGCACCGCGCCGGCGAAAGGCTCAAGAAACTTGTTGACGATACCAAGCAGCAAGGCACCGAGAGCAGTTCCCCAGAGATTGCCAACGCCGCCGAACACCACCACCATGAAACTGTCTATGATGTAACCCTGGCCGAGATTGGGGCTGACATTGTCGATCTGGGTCAAGGCCACCCCGGCCATGCCGGCAACGCCGGAGCCAAGCCCGAAGGTAAGCGCGTCGATCCACGGCGTGCGAATGCCCATCGCCGCGGCCATCGCCCGGTTCTGTGTCACCGCGCGCATCTTGAGGCCGAGCGAGGTATAGCGCAGCAGCGCCATCAAAGCGGTGAACACGGCGAAAGCAAAAATGATGATCGTCAGGCGATTGAGGGTGATGGTAAGCCCACCGAGCGGCACCGCCCCACTCATCCAGGAAGGGGTTCTGACTTCGCGGTTGGTCGGGCCGAACAAGGAGCGCACCGCTTGCTGGAGAACGAGGCTCAAGCCCCAGCTCGCGAGCAAAGTCTCCAAAGGCCGGCCATAGAGAAACCGAATCAGCGTACGCTCGATCGCAATGCCGAGGGCGCCCGCGACGAGGAAGGCGAGCGGCACCGCGATTACCACGCTTGCGCCAAAAAGGCCGGGCATGTTGGCGCGGATGACGGCTTGGACGACGAAGGTCACATAAGCGCCGATCATCACCATCTCGCCATGCGCCATGTTGATCACGCCCATGACGCCAAAGGTGATCGCAAGGCCAATCGCCGCGAGCAGCAAGACCGAGCCGAGACTGAGGCCGTAAAACACGCTCTCCAACACATCCCATAATTGCAGGGCACGCTGAATGGCGATGACGCCGTTATGCGCGGCGGCGGCAACCGCCGGGGTCGGGCTTGGGATTGCAGCGAGCAGCGCGCTCGCCTCGAGATCGCCACGCGCGCGAATGACGGCAACCGCCTGCAGCTTCGCGGCCTCCGGCGCATCAGCACTCATCAAGAGCGCCGCCGCTTGCGCTTGCGCCATCGCAACCCGCGCGGAAGGATCGTGTTCATTCGCCAAAGCACGCGATAAGGCCGGCAATGTCGCCGGATCGTGTGATTTGAATAGGGCTTGCGCCGCCGCGCTTCGCTGCGAAGGATCGGCGGCGAAGAGCTGCATCCCGCCTTCCGCGGTATCGACGGCGCGGCGAACGGCATTGTTCATGCGGATTTTCTTGAGATCATCTTCATCGGCGCTGACCGGCACCCCGGTTTGCGCATTGGTGAAGGTGCCATCCGGGTTGCGGATCAGAAGGTCACCCGCTTCGGTTGCGAAAAGCCGACCGTCATGCAAAGCGGCGATCACCGCGGTGGCGTGAGGGTCGGCGGAGGTCGCGAGCACACCGACCGCTTGCGCCATGGCGTCGTAATCGCCAGAGGAGAATGCGGCGAAGGCGTCGGCGGGCTCTCCTGCCCGCGCAAGCGCAGGCAGGACAACGAGGCCAAGCAGCAGAATGGCGAAGCGCATGACGATTATTTGCTCGCGCCGCCACATTTGCCGGTTTTGACGTTGAAATTGCCGCAGGAGAGTGGCGGCCGCCAATCACCGATCAAATCTTTGGTCTCGGCGACATAGGGCGACCATTCCTGCGCGACCACGAGGCCTGGGGTCCGTGAGACGATGTTGAACTGACCGTCATCCTGGATTTCGCCGATCAGCACCGGCTTGGTGATGTGATGATTGCCCATCAAGGTCGAGTAGCCACCAGAAAGGTTAGGGACGGAGACGCCGATGATCGCGTCGATCACCGCGTTGGTATCGGTGGTGCCGGCCTTCTGCACTGCTTTGACCCACATATTGAACCCGATATAGTGCGCCTCCATCGGATCGTTCGTCGTGCGCTTCGGATTCTTGATGAAGTCGTGCCATTTCTTGATGAACGCCTTGTTCGCCGGTGTATCGACGCTCATGAAGTAATTCCACGCCGCGAGATGCCCGACCAACGGCTTGGTGTCCATGCCGGCGAGTTCCTCCTCACCGACGCTGAAAGCGACGACGGGGATGTCGGTCGCCTTGATGCCCTGATTGCCGAGTTCCTTGTAGAATGGCACATTGGCGTCGCCGTTGATCGTCGAGACGACGGCGGTCTTCTTGCCTGCAGAGCCAAATTGCTTGATCTGCGCGACGATGTTCTGCCAGTCCGAATGACCGAAGGGCGTGTAGTTGATCATGATGTCGCTCGCCGCGACACCCTTGCTCTTGAGATAGGCTTCGAGAATCTGATTAGTGGTGCGGGGATAGACATAATCCGTGCCGGCGAGAACCCAGCGCTCGACCTTGTCCTCCTTCATCAGGTAATCAACCGCCGGGATCGCCTGCTGATTGGGCGCGGCGCCGGTATAGATGACGTTGCGGCTGCATTCCTGGCCTTCATACTGCACCGGATAAAACAGCAGCCCGTTCAGCTCCTCGAAGACTGGCAGAACCGATTTGCGCGAAACGCTGGTCCAGCAGCCGAACACCGCGGCGCATTTGTCTGTGGTCAGAAGTCCGCGCGCCTTCTCGGCGAACAGCGGCCAGTTCGATGCCGGATCGACGACCACCGGCACCAATTTCCGCCCGAGCACGCCGCCCTTTTTGTTCTGCTCCTCGATCAGCATCAGCATGACGTCTTTCAGCGTGGTTTCGCTGATCGCCATGGTGCCGGAGAGCGAATGCAGGATGCCGATTTTGATCGGCCCGCTCTCCGCCGCCTTGGCCGACGCAATGCCGAACTTCGTCACACCCCCGAGCGTCGCCGCGGCCAGCGCCGCCATCCCGAACCCGCCCAATCCCCGGCGCGTGAGAGATATATCATTTTTTGCCATCGTTCTTCTTCCCTGTGTGTCTGCGGCCACTCTGAGCCGCGGATGCGAAACCGACGGGAGGAAAAATGCAACGGGCGTGCCATGCGCCGCCAGAGCGCGCGAACGTCGTCCCTGCGCGCAGTCAGCCGCATGGCGCGGCCGATTTTGCCTAATTGTTAAGCAACTGACGTCAGCGCCGCGTGTTGCTCAGGCAAAGGAGGCATCGAGCGCGATCGGGTTGACCTGGCCGCTATGAAAGGTCCGGCCGGTTTCGAGCGCCGTCACCTGCGCCATGGCGGGGCTGAACAGCGCGCCGTCGATCGCGTAGAAATCCCCTTTGGCGGCGCGGAAGATCTCAGCAAACGGCTTGCCGTAATCGCGCGAGGTGCTGGAGGGCAAATGTTCGGCGAGGTCGCGGGCCTCCGCCTCCGGTCCGGTGACAAAAAGATGGACGCGACCGCCGAAAATGATCGCGTCATTGGTGCGGCCCATGGCGGTGACGAAATCCGGATGCGGCGGCGCGAGCGGGGCGGCGGCGACGCCGTCCTTTATGCGATCGAGCGGGAAATGACGTTCATGCGCCTTGTGCAGCGCGACTTCGAGCACCCGCGCCACCACTTGGGTAGCGCCGGCGAGGCTTTGGGTCGGGGCAAAGATTACCCCGAGCTGGTCGGGCGCGATGCCGCAATCGCCGGCGACCTTCTCGATGATGGCGACGGGCGGGGGCTTGGCGCTTTCGAGGACGAGAACCGCGTGCTCCGCCCGATCCTGATAATCGAGTTCGGCAAACAAGGCTTCCTTGCGCGCCAAGGCCCGCGCCGGCCCCGAGCCGAGGGAGAAGAATTTTCCGTCCTGGAGGCTCCAGCCGGCATATTGGCTGGCAAGACAAGCGAGCACCGGCTGCGAGGACGCGGCGGTGAGCGTCAACGGCCAGCGCCCGAGGGTCGCATCGGTCGTCACGGCAACCCGCCCGAGCCCGCCCATGCAAATTTCGGCGATGCGGCGCCCGGCCTCGATCCCGCCGGGATGGAGGCCGCCGGCATCGATCAGGCGTTCGCCGAGCCCGCCGCGCGCAACGCCAAGCCGCAGCAAGGCGGCATCGCGCTCAAGCGCGGTAAACAAATCCCAGGCCATCTGGTTGAGGCTGAACAAAGCGGTCATGGCGCGATCTCCACGCGGGTTGCGAGGCATTGCCGACGTTTGGCGAGAGAGGCAAGGGCGGCTTCGAGGTTGGCGCCGCGGGCGCGGAGCGAACATAACGGGGCGCCGGCGGCGATTTCCGCGCCCGGCATCGGCCGGTCCATCGTCCAAGCCGGCCAGGTGAAGGCGCCATCGACGCGGATCGGGCGAGACGCATAAAAAATCGCCGCCGCAGCCGCCCACCGCCCTGATCCGAGCCGCCACGGCAGCCGGCCGCGCAGGCTGGCGAGATGCCAGCCGAGTGCCGCGCGCGGCGCAAGGTCGAGGGTCGCGCCGGGACGCGGGTTGATCTCCAACAGCACCCAGCCGTCACCCTTGTCTCCAGCGTCGCGGTCGAGCAGAAAATCGGCGCTGTTGAGGCCGACGAGGCCGGTCGCTCTGACCAGGGCGCGGATCGCCGCTTCCATCTCGGCTGCCATCTGCGGGGGTATTGCCGCCGGACGCACCGCGCCGCCATAGCGAAATGGTGCCGCAGGCCCCGGGGCGGGCCATTGCGCACTCAAAAAACAGAGCCTCGCCGCGCGACCATTGGCGACGAAGAGAGCGGAAACCGGTGTTCCGGGCAAGCGGCGCTGAAGATAATGGCCGGGACGCGGCGCGGTGCCCACCGGCGCGGCGCGGATATGGCCGCCGCCGGCACCACCGATCCGTTTTTCAAGCCAGCCTGCGTCGGGCGCTGCGGCGAAGTGCGGCGCGGGATGGGGAATGCCGGCATCGCGGCAGAGGGCGGCAAAGCGGCGCGGATTTTTGAGTTTCGCCAGGATTTCCGGCGGATTGCCGAGGATCGGCCAGCGTTCACCAAGGCGGCCGAGAATGTCTGGCGCGGCTTCAAAGCCGCTCGCGTAAATGAGGCCAGCCAAAACGTCGCCGGACTCATGAGCGGCGCGCTCGAGACTGGCGGCGGCGCGAACCAGCGCCTCCGGGTCGAGCCCGCCTGCGCCATCGCCCGGCACCTGGCGCCAGGCCGCGGCCAGCGCCCGGGTATCGGCATCGGCGAAGAGATCGATCGCATAAGGCGCGAGGCCCGCCCGCCGCGCCGCCAGCGCCAGCGCCCGGGCGGAGAGCCCGACGACCAACACCGCGCGCGCTTGCTGCCCCGCCATGCCGCTCTCGGCTAGGCCGCGACAAGCTCGCGAGCGAGCGCGAAAGCGTCGCGAAAATCGAAAGCGACCGGCTTGTCCGCCTCGATCATGCGGCGAAACAGGCCGAACTCGGTTTGATATTTGGTCTGGCCAATAGCGAGCGCCCCGAGCCCGCGCGCCATGCCGGCGCCGAGCGGGGCACCATCGGCCATGACGTCGAGCCCTTCGATCCCGGCCGGCGGAACGGCATTGACGTCGGCGGCGACGAGAAGATTTTGCGCTGCGGCAATTTGCGCTGCGGCAAGAATCTGCGCTCCCGCCTTGCCGGCGCAAAACACCACCTCGGACTCGGCGACCAGGGCGGATTTGCGTGCCTCGGTGCTGCCATCGGCGGCCGCGACCGCAACCTTGAAGCGCCGGCTGATCTCGGCGGCGGACGCCTCCACCCGCGCCGCGCCGTCATGACCGACCAAGGTGACGGCAGCGCCGTTCAAGGCCGCGATCACGCCTGCGGCGAACCCGACGACGCCGGTTGCGCCAAAAATCGTCACGCGTCGGCCGGCCAGTTCCGCGTCGTGGGCGGTTTTGAGCAATTTTTCGGCCCGTGCCACCATCGCCGCGGCAGTGGTGAAGGAGCCGGCGGGATCGGCGAACAACGAGACGACGAAAGGCGGCACCATCGCCGCCTTTGCCGCCGCCATCATGTCGAGGGCGCCGAGCGCATCCTTGCCGGCGAAGAAAATGCCGGTGCGCACCCCGGCCTTGGGCGGGCGCGAGAAGATCGCATCCTGGACCAGCGGCGCCACATCCGCGAGCGTGACATCGGTATAGGGCAGCACCGCGTCATAGCCGGCATCGAGCGCCATGTGGACGTCAAACGGGCTCGCGTGTTTGAGCGGGCTCAGAAGATGAAGAATGTGTTTTTCGGCCATGATGAGGCTCCTCGCTCAGGTGATGGAAACGGCGGCGGCTTCGTTCCGCGCGCGGCAGACATGGATTTCGAGCCCCGGCGCCGCTGCCTCGGACGCAAGCGCGGCTGCTGCCGCATCGCCGCGTACAAACGCAAAGCCGCTCGGCCCCCAGGAGCTTTGCCCGATACCGACCGCCTCGGCCGCCGCTAGCCGCGCGAGCGCTGCCGCCACCGCCGGGCTGGCGAAACGCGCCCCTTGGGCGGGCGCGAAATGGTCGCCGAGAATTTCCTGCATGCGGGTGATCGCGGCACCAAAGGCCGCGATGTCATCCTCGGCCAAGGCCGGCAGCGCCGCCATCAGCGCCAGCCGGCACAGCGCCGCCGAAACCGGCTCGGCCATCGCCGGCAGCGCCGCAAAGGCGGCGACCTCGCCGGCACCGGAAAGCCCGGCGCGCCCGCGATCGAGCACCAAGATCACCCGCCAATCGGCGGGGACGGGAAGCCGTGCGAGCAGCGGCGGCGGTTGCGCGCGATCACCTCGCCCGCCATCGACGGCAACACCGCCGGCGTCAAAGAGCGCGATGCCGATGCCCGAACGCGCGCCGCGCCCGAGCCATGCCGCATCCTGGCGCGGATCGGCGGGCAGGCCGTGCAACGCGCGCAGCCCGGCGCCGATCGCGAGCGCGAGCTGGGTTCCCGAGCCGAGACCGGCATGGGGCGGGATGGCCTCCCGAATGGTGAGCGCATGCTGGCGCGAAAGCCCGTGCGCGGCAACCAAAGTCGCGAGATAGCGCCGGGCACGTGCGCATTCCTCGCCATCGACGATCGAATGATCGGCAAAGCCAATCGTAAGCCGTGTCCGCGGACCATCGAGCGCGAGGCCGAGGCTGCCGAAACGCCGCCCGGGCCCGTCGCAGAGATCGAAAAACCCGAGATGGAGCCGCGCGGTCGTCGTGACCTCGACGATCGTCCCCCGAGCCATCATCGCCGTGCCGTGACGGCGTGGTTGTCATGCGACCTCATGATGACGCATATTCCACACCGGTCCCCGCAAGAGCAACCGCAGGGACCGGATGAGGGCACGGAACCGGGGCAAGGAACATCAGATATGGATGAGACCGCTTACGCCGAGCCGGACATCACCGCCCGACTCGCGCGCGATTTGCCGCATTGGCGTTACGAGAAAGGCTGGATTCGCCGCACTTTTCGCACCCATTCCTGGAAGGGAACGCTGATGGTGATCAACACCGTCGGCCATCTCGCCGAAGCCGCCTGGCATCATCCCGACATCACCGCCTCCTACGCCTGGGTCGAAGTGCGGCTTTGCACCCATTCCGCGAAAGGCATTACCGACAAGGATTTCGCCCTCGCCGCCAAGATAGAGGAGGTGGTCACCTGGCGGCCGGGCCCGCCGCTGGAGGGCACGCCAGAGAAAGATGCACGTTTTGCTTACATCAAATACGATCAGGCCGCTTCGTGACCGCCTCAGCCTGGATCGCTGGCCGCGAGGCGACGGACGAGGCAGCGATCGCGGCGATCGCGGCGCGCCTCAGCGCTTGCGCCAATCCGCTGATCGCCGGGCTTGTGACCGACATCGCCGGCGCTGAAGCCGCGCATGATCTCGCGCAGACCCTCGGCGCAGTGCTCGATCATCGCGACAGCGGGCCACTGCTCGCCGATCTCGATGTCATGCGCGGCGGCGGCTGGCTGGTGACGACGCCGCTCGAAGCGCGCGCGATGACCGATTGCGTGGTTCTGGTGGGGGCGACGCCGCCGGATTTTCCGCTGGCGTCGCCGCCCTTCGCGCCCGGCCGCGCGCGCTCCATGTTTCGCCTCACGGGGGAGGATCTCGTGCTGCGGCTTGGGCGTTTGCGCGCAACCCTCACCGGGCGGCGGGTTTCCGTCCCCGCCGAACTTACCGCGATCGCGCAGGCGTTGCGTGCGGCACGGTATGCTGTTATCTGCTGGTCGGCGGGCGAAATACCGCCGCTTGCGATCGAAATGCTTTGCCAGATCATCGAAGATCTCAATGCTACCACCCGCTGCTTTGGCTTGCCGATGCCGCCGCCCGGCAATGCCGCCGGCGTAGCACAGGCGCTGGCGTGGAAAAGCGGGTTTCCGACACGTATTGGTTTCGCTCGCGGCCGCGCTGAGCATGATCCTTGGCGCTTCGACGCCGCCCGCATGATCGCCGCCGAGGAAACCGATGGCGTGCTGTGGATCGGGGATGGCGCCCCTGCCGTTCCCGCAGGAATGTTTCTCGCCGTGCTCGCGCCGGAAAGGGCTGCTGCCGCTCACGCCGAAATCGTCATTCCCACCGCGGCCCCCGGGCTTAACACGGATGCGATTATGTTCGACCCGATGATCGGTGCGCTCCGTTTTCAGCGTGCGTTTGCGCCGCAAAGTGGCTTGTCTCCGCCTGCGGTCATTCTCGAGGCGATCGCGGCGCTCTGCGCGCGGGTGGTGGTGCCGTGCTGACCCGGATCGTGGGTGGGCGCCTCATTGACCCGACCACCGGGCGCGATGAGATCGGCGATCTCTGGATCGAGGATGGGCGGATTATCGCGCCGCCAGCGCGCGCCGCCGACCGCGAATACGATGCGCATGGCGCAATCGTGCTGGCTGGCGCGATTGACATCCATTCCCATATCGCCGGCGCGAATGTGAACACGGCGCGGCTATTGCTGCCCGAACTCCATGATGGCGGGATGTTCGGGGCAGTGCCGCCGGGCGAATGGATCGGCCGGCTATTCGCCGCGATGGGCTATACCACCGTCGTCGAGCCGGCGATTTCGCCGCATGTCGCCTTGCAGGCGCAACGCGAACTCGCTGCCATTCCGTTTATCGACAAGGCGATCCTGAGCGTTCTCGGCAACGATGACTTCACTTTGCGTTTGATCCGCGCTGGCGAAAATTCGGCGCTCGCCGATTATGCCGCGCGCACGCTCGGCGCGGCGGGTGGGCTTGGGCTCAAGGCCATCAATCCCGGTGGCGCGGTCGCCTTTCGTGAAAACGCCCGCAGCTTCTCGCTCGATGATGAGGTGCCGGGCTTCGGCCTTTCCTCGCGCGCGATCATGCGCGCCCTCCAGGGCGCGGTCGCGGCGCTCGGCATTGCGCATCCTTTGCATCTGCACGCCAATAATCTCGGTCTTCCCGGCAATGTCGAAACCGCGCTCGCGACCATCGCCGCCGCCGAGGGTGAGCGTCTGCATCTCGCGCATTTGCAATTCTACGCGTATGGCGCCGAAGGGCCGCGCAAATTTTCCTCCGCCGCGGCACGCCTGGCCGAGGCCGTCAATGCCGCACCGAATATCAGTGTCGATGTCGGTCAGGTGATGTTTGGCCAGACGGTGACGATTTCTTCCGACGTGCTGCGTCAATTTGGCGCGCGCAGCCAGGCGAGCCCGCGCAAATTCGCGATCACCGAGGCCGAGGGCAATGGCGGCGGCATCGTCCCCTATCGTTATCGGCGCAAGAATTTCTTCAACGCCGTGCAATTCGCCGCGGGTCTCGAGCTATTTTTGCTGATCCATGATCCGTGGCGGATTTTTTTCACGACCGACCATCCGAATGGCGCGCCATTCACCGCCTATCCCGATCTTTTTGCGTTGCTCATGGATCGTGATCTCCGCGCCCGCTGGATCGCCGAATTGCCGGAAGATGCGATCGCGATGACGACGATCGCGTCGATCACCCGCGAATATGATTGGCGCGAAATCGCAATTATGACGCGCGCCGCACCCGCGCGGCTGCTCGGCCTTCGCGATCGCGGCCATCTCGCGCCTGGCGCCCGCGCTGACATCGCCGTCTATCGCCCGCAAGCCGATCGCGCGGCGATGTTTCGCAATGCCGAGCTGGTGTTCAAAGATGGCCGGCTCATTCTTCGGCGCGGTGAAGTGGTCGAGCGGCATTTCGGCCGCGCGTTGCGGGTCGCCCCCGGGTTCAACCGCGCCATCGAACCCCGCCTTGCCGCCTATTACGAGGATGTTTTCGGCGTGCCGGTGCACGCTTTCGATGTTCCCGAAGCGGCGATCATCCGCGCCAATCGGCCAGCGTTCGAGAATGTGCCATGCCGGACGTGACGGCGCCCGGCATGATCGTCAACGGTGTGCGCATCGATGCGAGCTTCGCCGAAGCCTTCGCCATGCGTGCAACGGCGCTCATCATCACCGCCGACACTGAGGCCTGGGCGGAAACCGCTGCCGTCAGTCTCACCGGATTTGCGACTTCGATCATCGCTTGCGGGGTTGAGGCTGGGATCGATGCGCGGCTTGCGCCCGAGGAGACCCCGGATGGGCGACCGGGCGTGCGGGTTCTGCTTTTCGCAGGCTCCACCGGCGAATTGCAAAAGCAACTGCAAAACCGCGTCGGCCAATGTGTCCTCACCAGCCTGGGTTCGGCCTGTTATGCTGGACTCGAAGGGGGCGAGCCGCTGAAATTGGGTGATGCGCTGCGCTATTTCGCCGATGGCTTTCAGATCAGCAAACGCTTCGCCGGCCGCCGCTTCTGGCGTCTGCCGGTGATGGACGGCGAATTCGTCTGCGAGGGCACCACCGGCCTCACCAAATCCGCGGTCGGTGGCGGCAATCTTCTTTTGATGGGAAAATCGGTCGCGGCGACGCGCCATGCGGCCGAGACCGCGGTTGCGGCGATGGGGGTGGTTCCCGGCGCGATCATGCCGTTTCCCGGCGGCATCGTCCGCTCGGGCTCGAAAGTCGGCAGCAAATATAAAGGATTGATCGCCTCCACCAACGACGCCTATTGCCCGACGCTACGCGGTCTTGCGGCGAGCGCGCTCGAAGACGATATCGCGAGCGTGCTCGAGATCGTCATTGATGGGCTCACGCCGGAAGCGGTTGCGCAAGCGATGCGGGTCGGGCTTGCGGCGGCGATCGCGCTCGGTCCGGAGGCCGGCGCCTGCCGCATCGGCGCCGGCAATTACGGCGGCAAACTCGGCAAACACCATTTCCATCTTAAGGATCTTCTGCCGTGAGCGCGCTTTGTTTCCAGCTTCGCGCAGCGCCGCAGCAGCGGCTCGATTGTTCTGCCCTGACGCCCGACCGGCTGCGCGGCTTGCACCTGGCCGAGATCGCGCGGCTTCCCCTTGGCACCACGCGCGCCGCGCTCGCCGTCGGGGACATTTTCACCATCACCGGCGACGACCCCGAACATATCGTCATCGCCGGCGGCTCTGTCCGGATGGACGAGATCGGCGCCGGCATGACAACGGGCGCGATCATCGTCGAGGGCGAGGTTGGCATCCGCGCCGGGCATGGCATGCGTGGCGGGCGGCTCTGCATCAACGGTAATGCCGGCCCCTTTGCCGCGACCGGCCTGCTCGGCGGCGAGATCGAGATCCATGGCGATGCCGGGGATTTCCTCGGCGGCCCCGGCCCCGGACATCGCGCCGGCATGGCGGGTGGCGTCGTCGTCGTGCGCGGCGCAGCCGGGGCGCGGGCCGGGGATCGGCTCCGCCGCGGCGTCATTGTGATCGAGGGCGACGCCGGTGAGTATCCGGCAAGTCGCATGCTCGCCGGCACGCTGATCATATGCGGCCGCGCCGGCGCCGCACCGGGTTATCTGATGCGCCGCGGCACGCTATTTGCGCGCGAGGCATCCCCGCTCGCGACGTTTCTCGCAACTGGCAGCGTCGATCACGTGTTTCGCGCCCTCCTTGCCCGCGCGCTCAGCCTCTTGAGCGCCAAGGCCGCGTTGCTGGTCGGCGAAACCGCTCTCGTCCGCTTCAATGGCGATCTTGCCGGGCTCGGCAAGGGCGAGTTGCTCATTGCGACTGGCTAACCTCGTCGCGGTGCTCGGTGCGCTCTTCCTCGGCGCCTGCGCCGCCGCCGCGCCCGAACAATGCGTCGTTGATCGGATCACGGAATTCCCGGTGCCGATGACGCGCGATTTCGCGCTCGTGCCGACGCGGCTTGATGGCCACGATGCGTATCTGTTGCTCGATACCGGCGCCGGGGTGACGATGCTGTCCCATGATATCGCCGATCGGCTTGCGCTGATGCCCGAAGACCGCTTGTTCCCGGCCGCCGTCCAAGGGGTCGGGGGTGTCACGCTGACGCGGCGGCTCATTGTAGACACATTCGAGGTCGGTGGCATCGATCTTGGCAAGCAGGCCATCATGACCACCGAACGTGGATTATTTCGCGACTTCGACCCACCACCCGATGGCATCATCGGCGGCGATTTTCTCTCGCAGTTCGATGTCGACATCGACCTGCCGGAGAAACGCGTCGGCCTCTATCGCGCCCATGCCTGCCGCGCGCCGTTCGCCCCACCCTGGCCGGGGTTCACTCTCTATCGCGTGCCAGCGCGCCTTACCGATGGTGGGCAGTTTCTCATCGATGTCGCGGTGGATGGCGTCCCTCTCGTCGCGATGCTCGATTCCGGGGCGGAAGAGACGGCGATCAATGCCCGCGCGATGAACAAGCTCGGCCTGACGGCGGACACATTAGCGCACGATCCGGTGCGCGAAGAGCGCGGCATCGACATGAACCGCCGTCTCTCGCACCGCCATCACTTCGCGAAGCTCAAAATCGGCGCCGAAACCTATCGTGACCCCGCGATCTGGGTCAGCGACATGCCGCTTTTATCGGCCGATATGCTGCTCGGCGCCGATTTTTTTCAAACCCATCGGCTCTGGCTGTCGTTCTCGCGGCGCGTGGTGTTCGTCACGGTCTCCGATGACGGGGATTCCCCGTTCAACCCGCATCGCCCCCGCCACACCGCGCACTACTAACCGTAAGCGACGCGCGCTGGCCCTTCTTTCTGTGACGGGGTGATTTGTGCTGGATCGATGCGAAGTTTGAGCATCGAGCGATCGCTTGAGCATCGAGCGATCGCTATGGACGTAATTAACGACGACGCGAAGGCCCAGACTGCCTTTGCGTGGCCCCTTGCGCAGACCTCTGTCGGGTCGGTTTGGCTTCTGCCCGCGCGATGGTGGCAGGCTCGAATTGTC